>CAYHTX010000037.1:3058-8818 GCA_964359615.1 uncultured Gammaproteobacteria bacterium
GGTAGCGGCTCGTGATCGTGTGAGAGAAATACTGTTTTCCCATTTCACCGGCCTCACGAATGATAGCTTTGAGAAACTGTTCCATAGCTTAGACGCCCCAGGCGCTTGGGTTTGCACTCCAAGAGAGCACTGAGGCCTTGTCTTCAGGTTTCAAATATTTTTTTTCTGTCGCAAGCTCGATGAGGGTCGAAAAAGAACTCAGCGTGTAGTAGGGAATCTTGGCAGCGGCAAACGCATCTTTCGCTTTTTGCATTTCGTAGGTAAAAATGGCGATGACGCCCGCGATCGGAGCATCGTATTCGCGTGTGCAGGCTTCAGCCGAGCGGATGGAGCTCCCGCCAGTCGAGATGAGATCTTCGACGATCAGCACACGTGAATTTTTTGCCATCGTACCCTCCACCTGTTTGCCGGCACCATGGCCCTTCGGCTCTGGTCGGATATACACCATTGGTTTTCCGAGTTCATACGCCAGGAACGCCGCCCAGGGTATCGCGGCCGTGGCAGTACCGCCGATCACGTCAAACTCGAGATTATTTGCTGTAATGAGTTTCTTAAAACTGTCGATGATTTCTTGGCGCTCTTTCGGGAAGGAAATCAAAAGCCGGTTATCACAATAAATCGGCGCTTTGATACCCGAGGTCCAGGTGTACGGGGGGTTGGTTGAGAGAGTGACGGCTTTGATGCTGAGAAGAATCTCGGCAATTGAGCGGGCGGTTGAGTCCATAGGAGTCTCTTGAAAAAAGTCAATACTCAATCTTTTTTCCACTTTTATCCCGATGGCATTTTCCAAACTCGGTAATCTGGTTGGCGGTGGCGCGGTCGACGACCGGTCCCTGGGTGCACATGGTGAGGCCGGCGTCGTCGACGCAGCATTGGCCGCAGACATTGAAGCCGCATTTCATGAAGCGTTCGATGCTGATTTCACAGTCAGCTTTGTGCGCGTTACAGATATCAAGGACTTTTTTCTCCATAAGCTCTGGGCCGCAGGTGACGACGAGGGTATTTTTTGTCTTTTTTGCTAAACATTTTTCTAAAATTTCAGTGACAAAGCCTTGGTGTCCGCGACTGCCATCATTTGTTGCCACATGAAGGTTGACATATGGTAATTTGGATACGCGTTTTTCAAAAAGAAGGAGATCTTTATTCCGAGCACCGACGCAGAAATCTATGGTTGAATTTGAGTCGCGGAGTTCTTCAGCAAGCATGCCGAGGGGCCCAGCGCCATAGCCACCAGCGACCATAATATAGTGCGTTTTCGGTTTGACAGAAAACGTGGTGCCGTATGGGCCGGTAATGCCGACGCGGCTTCCGACCTTGAGTTCAAATAATTTTTGTGTCATGGCGCCGACGGCGAAGATGCTGAGACCGAAGCGTTTGCCAGTGTCGTAGGCAATGGAGAACGGCTTTTGGTCAACGCCTGGGATCCACATCATGACGAATTGGCCAGCTTTACTCCCGAGCGGGTAATCAAAATAAAAGGTTTTAACCGAGGGGTTTTCCTGTTTGATCTCCATGATCGGGAGGAGGATTGGAGTGTCCATATCGTGGTGTTAATTCCTCCCCTGTGAGGGGAGGCGAGGTGGGGTCGTTTGGTGCGAGAGACTTGTATTTCTGGGTGTAATTTTTAGAGCTATGTTCATATCCTCCGGCAGACCCCCCTCCAACTCCCCCTGTTAGGGGGAGCGGACTAACTGTGCGCTGCTCCGCGGATTGATTCAAGCGATTTTATTTTTTCTTCTTTCATGATTTGTTCCATTTCATCGGCGATTTGTTGGAAGGCGGTTTCGCCGCGGTAGTAGACAGCAGAGCCCACGCCGAGAAGCGTGGCTCCGGCCATAATCATGGCGAGCGCGTTTTCGCCGGTCGTAATACCACCGGTGCCGATGATCGGAATTTTTACGGCTTGGTAAATCTGGTAGACGCAGTTGAGCGCAATCGGGAACAGCGCCGGGCCAGAGATGCCGCCTTGTTTGTTATGGAGGATAGGCATGCGAGCGCGGACATCGATCGCCATGCCACTGACCGTGTTTACAGCGGTAATCGCATCAGCGCCGGCTGCCTCGGCGGCTTTCGCAAGTTCAGCAATGTTCCAGGCGTTCGGGGAGAGTTTCATGATGACAGGCACCTTCGTTTTGGCCTTTACCTTTTTAGTAATCATTTCAATGGCAGGAATGGAGTAGGCGAACGGGTCGCCAAATTCATTACCGACATTCGGGCAGGAGATATCCACTTCGAGAAAATCAATCGGCGCTTCGGAGATTTTCTCTGCAACTTCGGCGAATTCATCGGCGGTGCCGGCGAAGATGCTGCCGATGAGCGGCGCTTTCGTCATGGTTTTAAACGCCCGGAGTTCGGACAGGGCTTCGTCAACGCCTGGGTTCGAAAGTCCGACGGCGTTCAGAAAAAAATGTTTTTCCCCGATCATGGTCGGATTGGGGTGTCCGGTGCGCGGGAGATTCGAGACTGATTTCACCGTTACGCCGCCGCAGCCGTTTTTGATCGCGCGATGCATGCTCGCAGCCGTAACGCCAAGAACCCCGGAGGCGAGGACGAGGGGGGTTTTGAAGGTTTTGCCGAGGAATTTTGTTTGGAGCATAGCTGATTCATTTTCCTCCCCTCGACCACACGCAGTGGGGAGATGGGGAGGGTAGGGTGGGGTCTTTAATGCACGAGACTTTTATTTCAAGTTGTACTTTTTAGAGTTATGTTCATATCCTCCGGCAGACCCCCTCCAGCTCCCCCTGCTAGGGGGAGAGTTTTTTATAGGACTTTGCTTATTTTATATCCATCCAGCGCCAGATTTCCTGGCCCGCCGAGCGAGATGACCTCTTTGATCGCTTTGACAGGGTCTGGCACGGTGAGTTCACCCAGATGCTCTTTCACGTGCTGATACGCTTCGCGGAAGGGCATGCCTTCTTTCACTAGCCGATTCGCTTCGTTCACTGCGAAGAGCTCAGGCGAGAGCGAGTTCATGAGTTTGTCTCGCTTCGGTTTCACATGGCTCATGACGAGAACTAAGACCTCGAGACTGCGGCGGGTGATGCCCATGCCTTTGATGAGCGGCTCTTTCGTTAACTGGGTGTCCCGATTATACCCGGAAATGAGGTTTTTACAAATATCCTTGGTCTGGGTTTGGAGGCCGACGATGACGTTCACGTTGCTCCGGACTATTTCGAAAATATCGGGGTTCCTTTTCTGCGGCATGATGGAGGAGCCGGTCGTAAATTCGTAGGGGAGATCGAAGAAATCGAATTCCGGCGTCGTAAACCAGATCATTTCATTCGCGAGGCGCCCGAGCGTCATCATAATTTTCGTCATGACCGAGAGAATGTAGCTCTCGGTCGAGCCGCGGCTGTTGACGGCATAGAGCGAGTTCACTTGGACGCGCTCAAAGCCGAGGAGTCTCGTCGTGAGTTTCCGGTCGAGTTTCAGGCTGACGCCAAACCCGGCGGCGGCGCCAAGCGGATTTTGGTCATTGAGGCGATACGCTGATTCGAGGAGCATGTGGTCGTTAATAAGCTCTTCGAGATACGCTGCGGCCCAGTGGCCAACGCTTGACGGCATGGCGCGGCGGGTGTGGGTGTAGCCTGGCATCGGGAGAAATTCGTATTTTTTCGCCATCTTGAGAAAGACTTTTTGGAGGGCGACGAGTTCGCGGCTGACTTGTTTCAGCTTTTTTCTCGTATAGAGACGGGTCGCGACGAGCACCTGGTCGTTCCGCGAGCGGCCGGTGTGGATTTTTTTGCCGAGCACGCCGTACTTTTTGACGAGATAATTTTCAATGGCGGTGTGACAGTCTTCGTCTGACTGCTCGATGGTAAATTTTCCAGCTTCGTGGAGCGCCAGGATTTCATCGAGACCCTTGGTCAGCGTGTCGAGCTCCTCTTGTGTTAAGACGCCAATTTTGGTGAGCGCTTTTGCATGCGCTTTTGAGGCTTCTATATCAAACGGCAGCAGGCGTTTGTCGAGTTCAAAATCATTGCCGACCGTGTATTTTTCGACGAGGGGATGAAGTTTCGTCGAGGTTGATTGCCAGAGTTTTGGCATAGGATTAACGATTAAGAATGTTATGCCGGTTTTATTTCTCCCCCTACAAGGGGGAGCGGGAGGGGGTCTTTTGACACATCGAATATTCATGTTTGTGCATACTCAGGTTCTTCGGCAGACCCCACCTCGCCTCCCCTCATAGGGGAGGAAAATTTTGTTACTTCCTGTCTAAAATCTTGCGTCCGTTTATCGTTGCAATCTGAACGAGCTCATCAAATTTATAATACCGGCAGGCTTCCTGGAGCATCCGAACTTCGGTCCACATGTCGCCGTCAACAAACGGCTGGTAGTAGTCGTAGACATTATCTACTCCGAGACCGACCGTGACGCCGGCCTCGAGCATTTCTGGAACATTCGCGATCGAATTGTGAACCGGTGCGCTGAACTGATCGAGTTGGCGCATGCCGAGCGCGGCGGACGGGCAAACCACGACCGCGATGCCGGCATCCGCCATTTCTTTATAAATCCGAGTGCGATATTCTTTTGGTTGCGCAGAAACTGAAATAGCATGAATGGCGGTGACACGGCCTTCATAGCCATGTTTTTTGGTATATTTAATCAGTGTTTCCGTGTCGCGCTCGTTCGGATTATTTTCCTGGTCAATGTGAACATGCATGGGTTTATTTTGATTTTTAGCAACGCTGAATAATACCTCGTAATGCCTGTCCACATTGTCCGGCCGATCTTTAGAGGGGAGGCCGCCGACAATGTCAGCTTTGGCAGTAATCGCTTCATAGAGATCAATGGCTTCTTTTTTCACCAGCCCGCCAAGCGGCTGGGTGATAGTCGCGAGCTTAATTTTGTCTTTATATTCTTGTTTGACTTTATTCGCTGCGTCAATCGCGCGGTGTTCGACGGCTTCGTAGGCGTCAATAAAACTGCAGGTGAGCTGGCAGCCCTGGGCGACGAGGATATCGAGGCCCATCCGGATGCGCTCTTCGATTTGTTCCTGCGTCGAGGCGCGTTTGATCCCGTCGCTCATGTTCCATTTGACTTCCATATCCACCATGCTTTTGTCGAGGCCGTCTCGGGTGATATAAAACGCTTTGTCAAAATGGGCGTGGCAGTTCACGAAGCCGCCTTTGACTTCGACTGCTTCGAGGAATTGGGCTTTGAGGTTCCAGGGGTGCATAAAGGGTTGGATTACTGTTGCCTAAAAAAGAATTAATAGTAGCTATACATTGTACCTACCCGCCTTCGCTCGTAGGAGCTTCGGCGGATTGTTAACTGACACAAAATTTTTGGTCTCGGGACTCAAAAATTTTGTGTCAGTTAACAAAAAAATACCATCCCGGAGGGATGGTATATCTCATATGTGATAGTTGCAGATTGGTCCGAAGTATGCCATATCCGCTTCAGGATATCATCATTTTTACATCTGTGCAAGACCCTGCGGTGGGGATAGAATCACCCGCGTAGCTTGGTTCGGAGGATTTTTTCAACCACCGCCGGATCAGCCGTACCCTCACTCGCCTTCATCGCCATGCCGATCAAGAATTTGAGAACCGGTTCTTTGCCGGATTTGAATTCGCCGACTTGTTTTGGGTAATTGGCAATGACCTCGTCAACGATTGCAGAAATTTTTCCCTCATCAGAGACCTGTCCGTATCCTTTAGCTTCGAGAATATGCTTCTGGGAAATTTCAGTGCCGTGGTCGAGCATTTCTTCGAGGATTTTCTGTGCTTTAGTTGAGTTGACCCGGCTTGAAGAGAA
>CAYHTX010000038.1:0-8528 GCA_964359615.1 uncultured Gammaproteobacteria bacterium
GCGTTTTATAAGGAACTTGGACTGACGCGGGATGAAACCTCCGAGCATCATGCGCTCGCGGACGCGCGGACTTTGCGCGAGATCTATATTCGTTTTTTCGACAAAATGAATGGGGAGTAGCGGGTACTGAAATGCGGGGCTTGGCCGGTCTGAGAGAAATGACGTGTCGGCATGGATGCCCAGCAGTCGCCATTGACGGATAGCATTTGCAAATAAACGGGATTCGGGTTAGGCTACGACGGTCTTGAGATACGATTATGATTCCACAAGAAAATAACTTCGCCTACATTGATGCCGCCAATCTCTATGAAGGAGTTAAGGGGCTCAACTGGGAATTAGATTACAGACGTTTCCGTACCTGGCTTCATGAAAAGCACTCAGTCATGAGAGCTTATTTGTTTATCGGCCTAATACCAAAATTTACTCAGCTGTATACTCATCTTCAGGAATGTGGATTTACGCTTGTTTTTAAGGAAACTACTCGGGACGGAGATGGTAAGCCGAAAGGAAATTGTGATGCGGATCTGGTACTTCAGGCCACTCGTGATTTTTATGAAAAAAATTGCGATAGCGCTATTATTGTCTCCAGTGATGGCGATTATGCAAGTTTAATAAAGTTCTTACTGGAAAACAAAAAAATAAAAACTGTGGTGGCACCCAGTAATAATTGTTCTATTTTACTAAAAAGGACCAATGTGCCAATCGTATATTTGGATGGTATAAGAGAAAAGGTCTCTATATAGAAAAAACCCCCAATGCGGACGGGACCGCAAAGGGGTTTTTTTCGTAGTAATGATTATAATATACACAAATAACGCGATTTTGTCAAGAGTCTCTCTGCCAGTTGTGTATAAATTTAGGTCGCTGCTTACGTGCATCTCAGGAGCTACCAATTATAAAGGGTACTACAGCTAACGATATTATGTGTCGCATAAGATAGATTGTGCGACACACAGTATATCCCTCCTCACACAATTTATCCACCCTCCCCTCCTCACCAGACGAGGCGCAGACGTCATTTCCAATAAATCCGATTCCCGTATCGGACATCAATATATTCGAGTTTCTGTCTGTCGGTCGAATCATCGCGAAGTACCATTTTCAGGTTTTCAAGTTCAGTCTCAGTAGCCGAACCGAGGCGCACACGCATGTTCCAGCCTTCACGCGTCGCTATCTCCCCTTCTCCGAGCTCATCGCGGATTCTAAAATAGTGGATCGAGATGTCCGAATTTTTTTCGAGCAATGTATACCAGTTTACGATGCCGGAAAGCGTGCTACTCGCGAGGACACGAGCGCCTAGCTGCACGCCCCGCTCACGCTCGTCGTAGACGATCGGCACGGTTTTGAATCGCTGATCAAGATCGTGACGAGGTAAATTTCCCAGAGTCGTTGACGTTGTAGAGGTCACAGTATCGAGGCCGACCAATTCATCTGGCGGCTTGCCAATCGCTACATCCTCGATATCTTCAGTCACTCGACCGTCGAGTCATAGGTATACATACCCCGAACTGTTGCCGTAAATAATCGTCGAAATTTTTTCCTGTATATGAACGAGGAGATCCTGAGGAAACTGCTTGGAGATAATTGCCTGCTCAATCGAAAAATCCTCCCTGAGCATGCGAGCGAGCGATGCCGGCCGGACGGCGAGATAGTTTGCGCCCGGAATGACATAGAATCTCTTTCGTGAAAGGGCGGTCTGAATCTTTGAGCGCACGTCAGTCTCCGAGAGGCGCTCGAGACCGGTAACGGTGATGCGTTGTATTTGAAAAAACTGATGAAAGATAATGAGATTGGCACTGAGTAAGAAGCTCACCCCGAACAAAGCCAGTTGGAATCCTGTCCTCCGCCACAGGGATGTTCGCTTTGGCAGATCATACGGATTTCGGCTTCCGTGCCGCCACGCCGCATCTTGGGAGCGATGGCTTCGACGTACGGGCCTCGGGCGACCGAAAAAAAATTGTGCTATACTGCGGCCTGGTCTTGCCTTCGGCGAGCTTGAAATGGTGCCATTTGCCACATGGGGATATTAGATGATATGGTGTTTCAAAATCCGCGTCTCATTTTGCGCAGGTATTCAAATGCGTATGTGAGCCAGTACCGGTGCGAAAGCGGATAATCCTGGCAATGCATGAGGTGAATTCCCTTGCCTCCAAAGCCTTTTTTGAAATGTGTTATCCCGAAAAAAGGGTGTTTCTTCCCTGCTCCCTCCGGCGCAATCCCCCAAAAGTTATACCAGACCATATTTCGGCGCCGGGCCTCGCGAATGGCCTCCCATTGCAGAAGATACGATGTAGGCAGCCTATGATCTAGCCCTCGAGAACCACTGTGCCGATAGACCGCCATAGACCCGTAGAAAAAAATCACTGCCGATGCATCGAGTCGTCCGTCAGGGAGATAGGCTTGGAAGACCGCCCGGTCGGGTATCGCCATTGCTGCAAATTCCTCTTCGATATACTCGCGAGAAAAACGAGTAAATCTGTGGCGCCGGACAGTCTCGTCGAGAAGTGTGTGAAGCGGCTCCAGCGCCGCCACGTCGGAATGCATCTCAACCCTAACACCCTCTCGATCACATCGCCGAATAAGATTTCGGTGATTTTTATTCATCGCCGCCAAGAGCTCCGTCTCACTCGGGGTGACGTCTAGGAGCCAGGTGTGTTCCGCGAGAGTGTGGAGCGGAGAGGGTACATAGCCCGCGGAACGAAACGCCTGAGTAGAATCACCTCCGGCTTCGAGAAACGGGCTCACTCTCAGAAATGTATACCCCTCGCTTTTCGCATGCTGCGCGAGTTCGCGAGTAAAGAGAGCTAAGATCTGCCTAAGGTCCTTTATCGCAGTTGAAAAAATCGGTCCATACGGGAGATACAAAAAATTCCCGCGTCTGGCATGAGTGCTGACAACGAGCGACCCGCCAACAAGCGCATCCCCATCGTAGACTCCAAAAAACCATGACCGCTCTCCGAGCGATTGGTAAAAAGATGCGTACGCGCACGATTGAACAAAAAATGTGTACGGCTGCGACCGGACAAATTTCTCCCACTCCTCGGGGTGAACATTCTTTTTAACGACGAGCATATGGCCTATACCCTGGTGACACCGATGAACTTGAGACACCGGTAAAGCAGGTATCTCAGAGGTTGAAGAATGATGTCTTCAGCGGGCGGGAAAGACCGGACTGATCCTCCAAAACCGACTTTGAAACGCGTCACCTGACTAAATGGGTGCGATGCATCCCATGCATAACCGTGTAAAGCCAATGTCCCCTGCCCCCCGGCAGCGGGTGCAACGCCAAGAAAATCATAATACCGGCATCCTAGACGCTTCGCAACCCGTATATTATACCACTGGAGCAGGGTCGGAGCCATAGTACTCCTGAACTCATCGCTCGATGCACCAAAAAGGTAGATGAGTGTGTCTTTATCATGAAGAAGAATGGCGGAAGCAATCGGTATGCCGCCGAGGGAAGCATTCGTTTGGTAAGACATCTCAGTTTCGAGAAGCGCCTGGTAGTACGACTTAGGATTTGCGGTATACTGATTACGCCTCGTGGTCATTTTGTCGAGTCGCCAAAAGAGATCAATATTTTTTTTTTCATCAATCGTGATGCCATGCCGCTCCGCAACACGGATGTTATAGCGGGTCTTTGGGTGCATCCCGGATAAAAGGTCTGTCGCTTCCGGCGTGACATCGAGAATCCAATGGTGCTGTGCCTGGCGATTGGTGGTCTGGCGGCGAGGGTATGGGATCTCCCTGATTTCGGTCGTCGGTTCGATCCTAAGAAAGGCGATCCCCTGCTCTCTAAGGTATTCTAAAAAAAAAGGCAAAGCCGCTGAATCAACATTCGCGCGCGGCACGTACGCAAATCGTACCCCGAGCGGCAGTGAGTGGATAACGCATTGAAGCGCATGACGCGCTGCGTCCCCATCGGCCTGGAGCCTCCAGACGGTTCGGCCAATATGTTTTAGAAATTCTCCGAACCGCCACGACTGAAGAAATTCGACATTGCCACGGGTCGCTCCCTCCTCACGCCATTCTCTTTCACTTGGTGCATCATTTATTTTCATACGCTTGCGTGAGGAGTTGAATAATATTTTTCGCCTCATGCTCGCCAATGCCGCCGTGGGTTGGCAGGTTGATCGAACGTTTCGCCGCGTCTTCGGCTCTGGGGCAGGATCCCGGCACATAGTGCATTGCCGCCATATAAATATCCTTCGGAGCAATCACAGTCGAATACCAGTCGCCAAGGAGTACGCCTCGCGCCTTGCAAAATTTCATGTACGCGTCCCTTACCTTCGGTTCTACAAGAACTGTATATCGCAGATAGATATGTACGCGGAGAGATTCATCCGTCGGGTGCTTCCAGGCAGCAGGAAGACCGTTCCGGTAAATCCGGGCGATCGCCATTCGATGTGTAGTAATCTCCCGCAGTCGTCTCAACTGCTCGAGCAGAAGCTCGGCCAACGCGTTCGGCAATTTGGTCGGAAACTCATCCTCCCACTTGCCGCGCTTTTCGCGCGGGTTCATAATCCGCGTCATAAAAAATGTTTTTTTGGCGAACGCCAGCAGCCACTTCCCTCCCCGCTCATAGCGGCGCTTCCCCAGAGAAAATAATGGATAGTGGAGGAGATGGCGAAAAATTTTCATGCGTGACTGCACAGGCAATGATTCGACGCGATGACGAATGCGTTTTTCGATTTCAGCATCGCTCGTGATCAATGCTCCGCCGCGCACGCACGAAATCACTTTGTCACTGCCGAAACTGAACATGCCGATGTCGCCCATCGTCCCCGTGAGCGCGCCGTCATAGGTTGCGCCGAGCGAGTGGGCGCAATCTTCAATGACCGTAAGGCCTCGGTCTAGCGCCACCGCCAAAATTTCCTTGAGTGGCGCCGGCAGACCAAACGTGTGCTGCACGATGACCGTTTTTGCTCTCGACGTTATTTTTTTTGCCAGATCGTCCGGGTCCATATTTAAGTCTGCCCCAATATCAACATAGACCGGTTTGGCTCCGAGGGCAACGATGGGATTCACGACCACGGCGCACGTATACGCCTGGATGAGTACTTCATCCCCCTCTCCTACTCCGAGTGACTGAAGTGCAATGAGGAGAGCTGAACGTCCGCTATCGACGGTGTGCGCATACGGCACTCTAAAAAAATTTCTGAGCTCCGCTTCGACGCGTGCCGGCCCGTCGCCCCCCTGCCAAGTGCGCGGTTGGCGGAGGATCGCATTCGCGAGCATAACATCCTCTGCCATCATGTTTGGCTCAAATCCGGTAAATATCATAGGTCAGTCTTTTTGAGGCGATATGGCATGAGGAGGGCCGCGAGTGACGGCGGCAGGCGGTTTTCGAGGAGAATGACCCAGTCGTTCTCGGCGTACTTCGCAAATCGCCGCAGAAGCGCTTCCTGGTCCTCCTCCAGTGTGACGGCAATGGGCTTCACTCGCGAGATGCCTCTCTCGATAGCCGGGGCGGCATCTCGCGAGATCAAAACGAGTTCATCTGCAGAAAAGGCGATGAGGTTTCCCATGTCCTCATGAATGGCGTCGCTTTGGTTGCCCAGTTCTATCATGCCTCGGGTCACGACGATGCGTTTTTTTCCGGCAAAAGTCGCAAGGAGACGCAGTGCCGCTCGAAAGCCCTCAGGATTTGAACTGTAGCTGTCGTCAATAATCGTGCATGCGCCATACGAGTAGACAGACAGGCCATGTTCCGGGGGCGAGAGTTCCGCGGCTGCTCGCAGGGCGTCGCGGAGCGGGACGTCAAAACGTTCTGCGACGAGAAGACATGGAGCGATATTGAACGCATGATGCGCGCCGAAAAGCGGCGCTGTGTACTGAAACGGCTCGCCGCGGATGATCCCCCAACAATGAAGCGTGTGCCCCTCCTGTCGAACCTCTGTGATGAGGCACGTCGGGTGAAACGCATTATCCGCTCCGAAGGTTTCGACCTGAGAAGGAAGATCCGAAATACGCGCCCGACAGTACTGGTTGTCGCTGTTCGTGACCGTCAATCCCTCCCGGGGGATGGCCTCCAGGAGTTCATATTTCGCTTTCTGTGTTTCTTTGATTGATCCAAAAAGCGAGATGTGCTGCTCATTAATCGCCGTCAAGATTCCCACTTTCGGAAGAATCATATCGCAGACTGCCCGCACATGACCGCGTCGGTAGGCGCCGATTTCCACAATAAAAATTTGGGCCTGCGAGAAATCGGTCTTCAGGATATATTTCGCGATGCCGACATCGGTGTTCACATTAAGCGGCGTTTTTATGACATTCCATTTGACCGACAGGATAGAGGCGAGATATTCCTTGACTGTTGATTTCCCGTAGCTTCCGGTGATGCCGATCACGATAAATTCCGAGTATGACATTAGCTTTGCCTTAGCCCGCCCAATGTAGAGCCGGGCCAGTAGCTCTCTCGGGATATAGAGCAGTGCGATGAGCGCGCCGATAATGACAAACCGCAGGAGAGAGAGAAGAATGAGCCATTCTCCGCTCTGGACGAAAGAGGAAAGGATCAGTTCCCCGACGATCGAAAGAGCGATGAGCCCAAACGAAGTCGTGGTCAACGTCGGATATCGAAGACTGCGCTTTGCGAAGCGAATGATGTTATACACCGCATCGAGTCCAAAAAAGACGACAAGCGCGGCATCGCGCGTCACGACATCATACGCAATAAGAAAAACCAACGTGATGCCAACCGTGGAACGCCCCAGTATTCGGTACCCGGCAAAGTACCTTTTTCCCTGGTGCGTAGATAGAAAGTCGCGAAAACGGCGCCAGAGGTAGCCTTTGAGCTGCCAGAGGTAGGTGTACTCGCTATAGTCGAGGGTAGCGCTTGCGAGCCACAGGATGGCGATAAGCGGGGTAAGCATGGCAGTCATGGAATAGCGGCGGCGAAGGATCGCAGCTCGCGAAGAAATTCATCGGTGTTGCGTAAGTGAAGGCCATGCCCGGCGCCGCGAATGAGGCGGAGGCACGCGTTCGGCATCAGTTCTGCAATTGCCTTGCCATCTTGCACCGGCAGATATGTATCACGAGTCCCCCAGACGATGAGCGTCGGGAGCACGATGTCGGGCAGGAGATGCCGGAGATCTTGCCGTATAATTTTTCGAAATATTTCTCGCTGAATCTCGGATGTCTTTGCATAGTCCGGGGAACGAGCAGCACAGTAAAGCAACTTTTTTGCCAAGACCGAACCCCGCTCAATGATAGGAAGTCTGAAGAGCAGTTTTCCGCTCTTCGCGATGGCGAAAAAAACTGCGTTCCGAATCGGGCGAGATGGCCGAAGAACGGCAGCGGCAGATAGGATGAGGCCACGAAAATATTCCGGGTGACTGGCCGCGAGGCGCACAGCCACTTGTCCTCCGAACGAATGCCCAAGGAGGATTGGCTTTTCTGTGAGGCGGAGCTCCCTGATGCTGCGTTCCACATACCGTGCGTACTCATCTACCCCCCAGACCTCCGGCGGACACGGAACGCCGCCAAAACACGGCAAATCAATACAATGCGTATCAAAATTTTCATTCGCTTTTTTAATCCAAGGCTGCCAGGTTTCGTGACTGCCACCCCAGCCCGGAAGGATGATGAGCGTTGGCATCACCATAGAAAAATCAGATTTTCTCTTTCTTCATCCACTCCCGTAGGACATCCGGAACCCGAATACCGCCATCAGCATCCTGATAGTTTTCTACAATCGCAATCGGGAATCGGCTGAGGACAACCGCGGTGCCATTTAACGTGTGAACAAATTCTGTACTCCCATCTTCCTTTCGATATTTGATATTCAGCCGCCGCGCCTGATAGTCGGTGCAGTTGCTACTACTAGTAATTTCTCCATATCCTCCCTGCCTACCGCCGACGCCAGCCGCTGGGTCAGATTTCATAGTCATCCAGGCCTCGATGTCAAACTTCCGATATGCCGGTCCGCCTAGATCGCCGGTCGGAATATCAATGACGCGGTATGGGAAGTCAAGTCCATCGCAAATTTCTCTTTCAATTGCCAGGAGCTCCTGGTGTAGTCGCTCACTCTCTTCCGGCTGGCAGAAGACAAACATCTCGAGCTTCGTAAACTGATGTACGCGATAGAGCCCCCGGCTGGTCCGGCCATATGCGCCGGCTTCAGTACGAAAGCAGTGCGAAAGCGCTGCGTATCGCTTCGGGCCGGCGCTCAAGTCGAGTACTTCATTCGCGTGGTAACCGAGTACAGTGATCTCGGCAGTGCCGATGAGACTAATATCATTGCCCTCGATGTTATAAATTTGCTTTTCCTCCCCGCGAGGATTGAATCCAGCGCCGCGCAAAATTTCATGCTTCGCCATGTCCGGCGTCTCCATGAGTGTATACCCGTGCCGTGTGACGACATCAATTCCGTACTGAATGAGCGCCTGGTTGAGACGCACCATGTCCCCCTTAGAGTAATAAAATTTTGCGCCTGTCACCTTGGTCCCCCGCTCGAAATCAATCAGGTCGCGCTCGGTAAGGAGTGTCTCATGGTCTTTGGGCTGAAATGGAAAGGGCTGAGGTTA
>CAYHTX010000039.1:0-8390 GCA_964359615.1 uncultured Gammaproteobacteria bacterium
GATGATGAGTTCATTGACAGGATAACTGTTTATAATATAAAAGGAGAAATGTCTGCCAGTGAGCACCGGCTGAAGGATTATATCGATCGGAAGCTGTCCGACCACACAGCAGACATGTTCAAACGTCTCTACGAGCGCTATCACAAAGAAAAACAGTTCAAACAGAAAGTCGTGGAACTCCTGCGCAAACACAGCATCGGCTCAAGTGATGACATTGCCTATTTGGAAGGGTTAGCGCAGTGAGCTCTTCGGAGGCGAGAATGTCCCGCTTTTTGGGGCTTTTTATGATTGTTTTCTTTGGAGTTTTTTGCTACACTGGCCGAGTATGAAAGACGAACTGAAACAACTCCAAGCACTCCGCGAGAAGATTGACGCTACCTGGAACATGTTAAACGTGGGCGGGATGATCGCGGAGATGCACGGGTGCGAGGCCGAGATGCAAAGCCCTGATTTTTGGTCTGACCAGAATAACGCCAAAGCCGTCGGCCAGCGGCATGAGGAGCTGAAGAATGAAGTGGGTACGTGGAAAAAAATTCGGCAAGATGTAGAAGAACTCATTTCGCTCTGCAGTGATTTAGAAAGAAATCCAGATGATGGCATGAAGCAGGAAGTCATTCAGCAGATCATGGCGCTCGAAAAAAAATTTTCTGATCTCGAATTTTATGTGCTCCTGAACGGAAAACATGATAAGAAAAACGCGATTGTCGCGATTCACGCCGGGTCGGGTGGGACCGAAGCGCAGGACTGGGCCGAGATGCTCCTCCGAATGGTCATGCGGTACGCAGAAAAAAAAGGCTGGCGAGCGACCATGATTGATGAGTCACGGGGCGGAGAAGCGGGGATTAAGTCGGCGACATTTCGTGTCGAGGGCCGGTATGCGTATGGGCATTTGAAGGGCGAACACGGCACGCACCGGCTGGTCCGCATCTCGCCGTTTGACGCCGAAAAGATGCGGCATACCTCGTTTGCGCTTATTGAAGTGATTCCGGAAATGGAAACGAGCGATACTGTCACGATCAACCAGAATGATCTCCGCATTGATACGTTTATGTCTGGCGGTAAAGGCGGCCAGAGTGTAAATACCACCTATTCGGCGGTGCGTATCGTCCATATCCCGACCGGTATCACCGTGCAATGCCAAAACGAACGCTCGCAACTGCAGAACAAAGAAACAGCGCTCAGAATTTTGCAGTCTAAGTTACAAAAATTGCAGGAAGAACAAGAGGAAAAAGAGCGGCTTGAGCTGCGCGGTGAGTACAAGAGCGCCGAGTGGGGGAATCAGATCCGTTCGTATGTTTTGCATCCGTATAAAATGGTCAAAGACGTGCGCACGCGGTACGAGACGTCAGATCCGGACACGGTGTTAAACGGCGAGCTTGATCCGTTTGTCGAGGCGTATTTGAAGTGGGTCAAGCTGCCGCCAAAAGAGTAATTTTTTTTGCGTTCCATTTGACGAGAGTGTGATGTCATGTTTTACTACGAGCAGTCTTTTCCTTATGCCTACGCTCCCGCGTGGTCGTATGATTTCGCTTGTCGCTGTTTTCATACTCTTCGGGTTCGGCTGCTCGAGGACGACGCTAGCGCCGCCAGCGGCAATTTCGACTCCGCCACAAGCCGACGAGGCTCGGATCACCACCACGACCGAGAAGTGGATTGCGTACATCAATGAAGAATTGGGATTTCGTTTTGAGTATCCGGAGGGGTGGGGGAAATTTTATTATACCCGTGTGCCAAATGAATTTTGGATTGGAGTCGTGGGGACGAATACCATCGTGATTCATGGCCTGAACAAGGATTTTATTTTTGCTGGACCAGGCGCGACGGATCAGATATTCGCTACCGCCTGGCTGCAAAAAAATAATGAGCAGTATCTGATCGGTTTTTCTGGTTTAGGAAGAGAGCCGGTCTACGCTCACGTCAAGCCAAAAAAAGTGCTGCGCACAAAAACCGGCGATGAAGCCCTTTTTGTTACCGAAGAAAGTTTTTCTGACTGGGGGCAACACCCGCTCTTTTTACAGCCCGCAGGGAATCGGATCTGGGCGGTCGTGAATCTCAAGCACGACACCTTTCCGGGAGTGGTTGTTGAGAACACCGACCGGCAACAGATTCCGGATAGCGTATTTGAGGCCTTCATCCAGTCCTTTGAAATAGGTGCATGAATCCACATTATTTTTTTTAACATTTTCCATATGCGCTCCTCCATCGTCGTCGGCAGCATCATTGGATTGTTTTTTGCGTTCAGCATGGTTCTCTCTCGGCCAGTCATAGCCGCGGAATCTCCTTGTTCCGACGTGACCACAACCATCATGAACGGCATGTCGTTCATCTCAATCCCGCCGTGCGGCACAGCCCCCGATGGGGAACCAGTCGAGCTCCATGAGCCGGAGTGGTATATCGGTGAATCAAATCGAAAGATCGGAGAATTGCGGGCGCAATTTGAGAAACCGAAACTCACACCGGATATCCTGTCGCCGAAAGACGTGAATGGATCGCAATATGTGACGAATCAACTCATCGTCAAGTATAAAGACGGGATCACCCGGAAAGAGAAAGACCAATTTCGGCTCGACCACGAAGGGACGAAACAAATTCCAAGCACGGCTCGTCGTTTGCATCGGCTGTGGGCGGAAGCTATTCTGTTGCCGCAGATACTGAATGCCGATGAGATCGCGACCACGATCGAGTCTTGGGTAGAGGATCCGCGGGTTGATTATGTCGAGCCAAACTATGTATTTGGGACTCTCGCCGAGGTGAATGATCCGGAGTTCGGGGGTCAGTGGCCGCTCACGGCAGTCAGCGCGCCGACCATCTGGGAGAGTGTGACCGGGACGCCACAGACGGTGATCGCGGTCCTCGATACCGGACTTGATGTCACGAACCTTGATCGTCCGGCCATGATTCTTCCTGGATTTGACATGGTTAATAATGATGCTGAGCCAGCCGATGATCACGGCCATGGAACCGCAGTCACGAGTATCATTGCGGCGAGCGCGAATAATGGACTTGGCATGGCTGGACTTTGTTATGGATGTGCGGTGCTGCCGGTCAAGGTGCTCGATGACCATGGACTTGGTTCGTATGCTGATCTTGCCGAAGCGATTGTGTATGCCGTGGATCATGGAGCGAGAGTGATCAACATTAGCGCTGGGGCGCCAAGTTACTCACGGCTCCTTGATGATGCCGTGCAGTACGCCCACACTCGTGGAGTGACCGTGGTCGCCGCAGCGGGAAATGATGGCACCAACACTCCCATATATCCCGCGGCACTCTCCAATGTGGTGGCTGTGGCGGCAACAGACAATGCGGATCAGATTTGGCTGCAATCAAATTTTGGTAGTTTCATAGATCTCTCTGCCCCGGGAGTTGATATTGTTGTTCAATCTCTCGGGAGTTCTGCCAACGCACGCGCTTCAGGCACATCATTTGCCGCAGCGCATGTCTCTGGTGCGGCTGGACTTCTCCTCGCCCATCGGCCAACCTTGTCTCCCAGCCAAGTCAGGGAGTATCTGGCCGGGAGTAGTGTTGATCTTGGGGGCACCGGTCGAGATGACTATTACGGCGCTGGCAGATTGGATCTTCGGTCGCTTCTCTCCCAAACAGGCGACGGCATCGAAGATGGCGGAGTTGCCGTGGGTACTGAAATACCCGAGTCGGTGATTCTCATGAATGGGTTGAATTGGCTCTACACATCCCACCATATTCAGGGGTTTTTGGATACCCAGCCAGGCATCCTCAAAGAATACAGAGCGGCACTGTCGTCCGGAGAGAATGTGACTGGGGCAGACATTCTGACCACCGAAAATCAAGGCTGGACATTTTTTGTGAATCCAAAGGTCCTTCTCGTCATGCAGGAGTTACTTTCTGGAACTGTGACGAATCCCGGCGCAACCGCGCGTGATTTTGACGGAGCGATGCGCGTCACTGATGAATTTTACTGGCGTGATTTTATCCGGATGAACGGGCATGAGTTTGAGTTTCCAGACGATGAGACAGTGAGGCGCCGTGATTTTTTTTCCGCGTCATATGGAGCGCAAATCGCCGGCATGGCGGCTGAACTTGAGTATGCCAAAAAATGCTGGGAGCATCAGTGCGACGAACGGATTCATTTTCAGGACGGCTCAAGCGTCACGGCAGACCCGAGGATCAATGCAGAAACTTTTGCCGTGCAGTCAGTTTTGGCACAGCTTGCCTATGATAAAAAAGAGTGGGATGACTGGGTCTCCCGACAGCCGGGGTCGTTTTATGACACCTACCGCGCGTGGTTTGGTGACCCGGTTCGTCCAGTCATGGTGCTCGACCACTCCTCGGGTGGTGCGGATGTACCATTTTTGACCCGGAAGCCATTTACGGTGAGTCCGGGGACGATCGTGAACTTGAACTCCATGTTCGATCATGATTTACCAACGTATCAATCCATTACCGGCGAGAATGATGACGGAATCGTCGAGAATTTTATCAATCAAAGCAAATCGAATGCCAGTTTGTCGAGTTGTCAGCTCGGGTACAGTTGCTACGATGGTCACGACGGAATAGACTATAACACGCGCACGAATTCCATCTACCCGGCCGCGCCGGGCGTTGTGCAGTCGTACCACCCGTGGGGCGCTGGATCGCACGCATTTGGCAACGCGATTTTTCTCAAGCATGACACGAATAACGATGGTGTCTTTGATTTTGTCACTTCATACAATCATCTCCAGGACACTGGATTTCATGAAGGGTTGTCAGTCGGGTCGTCAGTCACGATGGATCAAAAACTTGGGAACAGCGGCGGGACCGGGATTTCGACCAGCAGCTATTCGGCACATCTTCATTTTGGCGTGCGGAAAATCGTCTATGATGTCGGTTCTCATGTTCCGGGGAGCGAAGATCCATATACCTATCGCCTCCTCGATCCATACGGGTGGTGGGGTGATGATACTGACGATCATGCCGCCGGGGAGGCACGCGCGACCGCCGGCGGACTCTTTCAAAGCATTGCGAGCCATTGGCTTTGGAAAGCCACACAGGACAATGGACAGCTGATTGATGATATGGACGTTTCGTTTCAGCATTTTGAGAACGCCGATGCTCCTGGATCGTGGTATCCTGTTACTCGCCCTGGCAGTGATCCCTCGGTCGTGAACGGACGCGCGCTGTATACGCAGGCCAGCTATCACCCGGCGCGCCAGTGGGATAATTGGGCATTCTGGGTGCCAAATTTGCCGGCAGCCGGTCGCTATCAGATCGAGGTGTTCGTGCCGAATATTGCCTCCGTCACTGGCGTTTCGTACCCAGTGACAGCCGAAGCGCGTTATATCATCTATCAAAAAAATGGCGATCAGGTGGTGACGACAACGGTGGCGATTGACCAGACCAGCAATCTCGGTCAATGGGTCACGCTCGGAGAGTATGCTTTTGCGACTGGTGCAAGTGCTGCCGTGCAACTGGTTGATGAAGTGAGCAACTCCGAGAATCAGAATCGGATTATCTGGGCTGATGCGGTACGGTTTACGCAAGTTGAGAGTCAAACGCCGACAGCGCCAGATGTGGTGTTCGTCACCGACAGTTTGCGACTGGTCCGTACCACGCTCGAGTCAGCCGACAAGCAAATTTACGATATTGTCGTGACCGTGCGCAACGATGGCGAGGCGGCCATGACGAGCGGGGTGATATGTTTCCTTACCTATGGTGCCAGTCCATCGACATGCGCCTCGAGTACTCCACTCCCGCGGCTTTCCCCCGGAAGCGAGGAGACGATTCACTACTCTTTTGCAGAATCACCAGGGACGAACATTTTGGGAAGTCTTCAGTTTCGGAACATCTTGCCACGAGAATCAACGACTGCGGGGAAAAGCATCCCAATCGACATGACTGCCTTGACCGCCGACCCGTTTACTGATCCAGGCGGGGTTGACTTTACTTTTGCCGAGATTACCGGCATTGAGGTCGATCCGGAGACGAATAATCTCGAGTTCGCAATTCGCTCGGAAGAATTGGGACTTGGGAGTCCGAGCGGAATTGATCTCAATGATACCCGATCGCAGTTCACCAAAATTTTTCTCCAGGCGCTCGCCATCCCCAATTACAAGCAATGGATTTCGCTTGATTGGGTCCTGAATCCGGCAACCGGCCTCTATGACATGGGCCATGCGAGCGTCCCGCCGCCTTTCGAGCGGACAGACATTGCCGACATATTTTTGAATGCGGACGTTGCCATGAAGTTCCGATTGTGGGCCAGCAGTGCCCGGATTGATTTTGTCACCTACTGGACCCAGTTGGTCGCGGCGAGCCCCTATTTCGCCACCGAACTCGCGCCGCAGAATTTCTTTCGCTATCCCGACTGGGCGCTCTCAGCAATCATTGTGCCGGGGAGCATTACGGCGCGACAACAAGGAAGTACACTCGTCGTGGAGGATGTCTCGCTTACGGTCAGTCCGCTCTTCTGGACGAAAGCGCCAACGCTCAATCTCGATGGCTTGAGCTTAAGCGATGCGGCCCGTCTTGATCTCACTGACCGCCTGAATCAATACACGAATGCCGTCTACAACAGTTTCAGTGGTATTGCCCAAGCCGATGTGATTCCAGCTCTCAATCAGACTGGTGACTCTGCCGATCCGCGGTTCAAGGACCTGCGTTCGGCTTATGCCGCCATTGCCTTGGCGCATTGGTACAAAGAACACCGCGTAGCGGTGTCCGATCTTCCCTATTCATCGCTCATTGACTTTGAAAATTTAACCGAGATTGAGCGTGACCAGCCATTTGATCAAGCCTATTGGGACGGACAGGCGTATCAGGTGTTAACGCCACCGCAGCCCTGTCAGGTATTTAACGGCACGAATGGATTTTATACATCATCTTGCTGGATGATAGGCGGAACCCAGTTTTACCATGCGGCGCCGAATGTGCTTGGTGTTACGACCATTACGCAAGATGCGCTCGTCACGACCACCCTCGATCAGTATGAACCGCTCCAGACCGGTGACGACCATTATTTTTTTGGCCATGATGTGACCAATCAGTTCCCTGATTTGGCGGTTGGCCAAGTGAGCATGAACCCCGATCCCGCGGTCATAGGGGCACCAGTCTCGATCAGTTTTCCTCTTGATAACGCCGGCGCTGATTCGATCAATGTGGATGTGACGCTTCAGGACAGCTATCGTGATGAGAACGGCACAGAAATTTTTTCTGATCCGGTGCCGGCCATGCTCCCGAGTCTTTACGGATGGACAAGAACGATCGTCAGTATCGCGCTTACGCCAGCGGCAGTCCTCGGTGAGCATACGCTCTTTATCCGTGTGAATGATAATGCGAATCGCAATCTTGAAAGTAATAGCAAAAACAATGACACCGCCTATCAGTACACGGTTGTTCCACCTGAACCGGTGGTCACCATCTTTTCAGGGTCGCGGGAGCAAACGGTCTTCGTCCATAACCATCCGGTGCCCACGTCCATCATTTTTTCCGGTGAAGCAGTTGATTCTGCCCTCGATGCGATTCCCGACGAGCAACTCGTCTGGGCGTCAAACGTGGACGGCGTCCTTGGCACAGGCCGAGTGATTCATGTGGCTACGCTCACTCCTGGCGAGCACGTTGTCACCCTCACAGCGACTGACAGTAGTGGTCTCGCATCATTTGCGACAACGAGTGCCATGAGTATTCTCGCTCCCGAGCTCACGGTCACCATCCCATCTGGCGATCTTCCGAACGGTTCAACGATTGACTTCGGGCAAACCCTCCTGAACGCGAGCGGAGATGTGACGCTCACGCTGACGAATACTGGTGGATCGGATTTGATCTTTAGAGATCAGGCAGTCGGGATTTCGACTGATGCCGAAAGTCCTTTGCCGTTCAGTGTCTTGTCGCCACTCGGTCAAACGATTCTGCCGCCAGGTGAGAGTACGACACTCATTATCCGTTTCGCTCCGGGCGTCCTTGGCCCGGTTACTGCCAAACTCACGATCGAGAGCAACGATACCGATGATGATCTTATGTATTTCACGCTGACCGGGGAAGGCAGCCCTTTTGAGTCCCGGCTTGTTTCCCTCACCGTAGATAAAACAGTCGTTTTCACCGATGAATTAGATATCCAGACTGCCCGAGTCGTGATCGAAACAGCAACGCCCGACGACATCACCGATCTGCGCATCCGCGTTAACCGCGCCAACTCCGCCACCCAACCCACCCGCGGCCTGTTCCAGGCCACCGTTGTGGATGGGGTTGCTAATTTCGTCGAATACTACTCCAACAACAACTACGGCAACCAATACGTCACCCTGCAGCTCACCGGCCCGAACGCCTCCGAGCGCATCATTGACAGTGTGAACCACACTGTCACATATATCTTCCGCTGGACCATTTCCCCAACGTCCGGCGCCATTGCCGACTCTGACATCTCCTACTACTGGGTC
>CAYHTX010000040.1:0-8355 GCA_964359615.1 uncultured Gammaproteobacteria bacterium
GGTTGCGGGCAACGCCAAGCGCCTCCATATTATGTTTCAACTTAAAAAACCGCACTTTATTATTATCATTCGCCACCAACTCCCCTTCTCCATTCATTAAGGCCGCGATCTGGCTGGTCTTACTCCCTGGCGCCGCTGTCAGATCCAACACTTTTTCACCCGGCTGCGGATCAAGGACGAGCGGCGGCACCATGCTCGCCAAACTCTGGATATAAATTTTCCCTTCTTTATAAATATCAAGTTCGGTCAGTTCGCGCTTCTTTTTATTCAATAAAATAAACGCATCGTGATACCACGATATTTCTTTGACCTTAAAACCCGCTGCATCAAGCGCCTCCTTGATTTCCACCTTAGCTGCCTTAAGCGTATTCACCCGAAAACTCGTCGGCCGTTCGACAAACGTTTTTTCGATCTCTGACAAAAGCGCCCGACCGACGATGCTCGCGAGGCGCTCTAAAAATTTTTCCGGCAGCGTCTTACTTGACATAGGCGTCCGTTTCGCTGAGGAAACGGTCAAGTTCTATCTCTGAACTGGGGAGACGAATGCCCCGCTCGGTAAAAAAATTTTGGCAAATGATTCTGAACTGCTCAAAAAGCAGTCTCTCCTCAATGCTTTTTTTGTCTTTCGGAGACAGCCGATATGTTTTCAACTCCTTTTGGATTGCTGGCAACCGCCGCCGCTGTTCTTCGATAAGAGCGGTGAAATCATCGAGCCCGAGTCCCCTCACAATCTGCTCAGCATATCGACCTGCCTTCCTCGGACTTGCTGTTCCGCTTATTCCAGACATGACCTGCCGAAATATTTCATAATCAAATAAAGCCCGAATGAGAGATTCATCGGAAATAATTTCCTTCCGTAACCCAAGGCTCCGCATGGCGTCCCCGATCACGCGAGCGAGTAAGGGATCAGGGGCATGAAAGATGGCTTGACGGAGCGGTACGTCTCCTAAAGCGAACACGTGCTGCACCCCCTCTTTCTTCGACCTCCCTTGAAATGTTCTCCTGGCCTCCAATCGCGACTCATGGTCATCGCTCGTTTTTTTGAATCCTTGATACAGACGGGTATGGACATCGCCGACCCGCACGAGTACATGCAGCTCTTTGGTATTTCCAGAAGAAGGGCGGTCACGATAATGCTCGCGCACTGCCGGCAACACGTTTTCTCTCAGTTTTCGCATCATCGTATCCTCTCGCCTGCGCATATCATCTCCCTCCTCGCGCACAGCTCTCCGTAGCGTGGATATAGCCTGTCTCTCCTCGCCTTTCAAGAGGAGGTACTGCGCTCGCTCGCGAACGGGGTAATATTTCTTCCCCAAATCCCTCGTATATTCCGGATCGCTCGACGACACATCGGCAAAAAAAATCGGTTTCTTTGAATTATAAACTATCCCAAGTTCAGCCAGCACAAATTCCAGATGCCCGAATCCCCGCCCCATGCGGTCAAAAAAAGTGAGCGCGTCCTTAGCGGTCAATCTCCCGTCCGAAACGAGATTGTATGTCCGTTCCGTCAATGTGTCATATCCATACTTCTCAACTACGTACGCATCGCTCGCCTGAAAGATATCGCGCATATCCTCGATATCCGCCGCTTCGCCGTGCTTGCCAAAATAAAAATCAACGATCATCTCCGGCTCTGTCTCTCGAGCGGGTTCTTCCTCGTGCACTGGGACTGGCGCTGGCGATGATCGGTATTCACGGGACATATATTCTGGGTATCATTCAGCCAGGAGATGAAAATGCAGGTATCGCATGAGCTGCACGTCCGGCCCATTGGATTTCACCTGGTAGGCAGAAAGATTTTCGGTTCGGATAATATCGCCGATGACGGCAAACGCGTCGGTGAGATACTCGAGATCTTCTTCTCCAGTATCCCCGAGATCCTTGATATCTTTCTTCGGCATGACGAGGTAGTGGACACGCGCGTGCGGCGCCGGATGTTTGACGACGATCGTTTTCTCCGTCTCCTTCACAACATGAAACGGCAGACCACCGAGCTTTGTAACGCCAACAGCAGCCATGAGGCCGGCCAGGTCACTGGGGGCGAGACATGAGTGCTCGCAATGAGGCACGGCAAGGAAGGAGCGCGGGCGAATGTCGCGGAAGAGATAACCGCCAATCACGATACCAAGGAGCAGTGATAGGGCGGCTACCGCTATCTTTTTTCTTCCGTCATGCATAGCTACGGCTTCAACCGGTTGATCGTCCGCGGAAACGGGATGCACTCGCGGATGTGCTCGACGCCGGCCATCCAGCGCACCATGCGCTCGAGACCGATGCCGAAGCCGGAGTGAGGGACGGCGCCGTATTTGCGGAGATCGAGATACCAGGCGTATTCTTTTTCCGGAAGTCCTTCATGGCGAATGCGCTCGAGAAGGAGATCATAATTATCTTCACGCTGTGAGCCACCAATAATTTCTCCAGCGCCTTCGATGGCAATAAGATCATCATTCAAAACTCGATCAGCATTCTCAGGATCGCGTTTCATATAAAACGGCTTGATCGTTTTTGGCCATTTCTCGATAAAAACTGGTACATCACTGTCTTTGGTGAGAAGCGCCTCGTCGTCATTCCCGAGATCTTCGCCGTATTTAATATCTGATCCAATCTGATTTAGTTTCGGAATCGCTTCGTCATAGGTGTAGCGCGTGAATGGTTTCTCCACCACGGCTTTGAGCGGCTCTGAATTACGCTCCAGGAGGGCGAACTCTGCCTGGCATTTTTCGAGGCACGACTTCACAATATATTTAACCAGTTCTTCCTGGATACGCAGATTTTCATCGTGCTCAACAAACGCCGCTTCGGCATCCATCATCCAAAATTCAGCCAAGTGTCGTTTGGTCTTTGATTTCTCGTTCCGAAAAACCGGACCAAAATCATAGCAGCGGCCGACCGACGCGATCGCGTCTTCGATATACAGTTGTCCGGTTTGCGCGAGGTATGCCGTTCCTTCTTCAAAATATTCGACAGGGAATAGCGTGGTCGTCCCCTCGCAGGCGTTCGGTGTAAAAATCGGCGAATCGGTTCGAATAAAATACTCCTCATGCATATATTGATGCATAGCGCTTTCAATGACGTCGCGAATCCGCAAAATCGCCCACTGACGTTTGGAGCGAAGCCACAGATGTCGGTTGTCCATGAGAAACTCCGGGCCGTGTTCTTTTTTGGCGATCGGGTATTCTTCCGCGACCTGAATCACCTCGAGATGTTTTACCTGAAGCTCGTAGACGCCTTCCTGCTTTGGGTGTTTTTTTACCAGGCCTGTTACCACAACTGAAGACTCTTGCGTCAGGCCTTCAATCTTCTTCCACGTCTCTTCAGGCAATTCCGCCTTCGCCGCCACCGCCTGGACAAAACCAGACCCGTCGCGGATTTCGAGAAACGCGAGCGAGCCGGAGGAGCGAAGATTACTCAGCCAGCCTTTGAGGGTCACTTCTTCCCCCACTCGTCTACCAAGGTCTTGAATAAGCGAAACCATAAAGACAACAAATAAATGCCCTCAAATTTTACCTAAATCGACAAGAAATCACAAGAGAAAGGATAGAGCGCCAGTCTTATCGCAGATCTCCGCCCCAAAGATAACCAGTAAACGCCGGCACCGGGTAACGCCCGACCAGGGTGCTTTGCTTGAGTCCCGCACGGGTTGCCAGCGTCTCGAGCGCAGTCCGGTCGCTTAGCGTAGGAGTTTCTTTTACTTCCACGCCTGCCACACCATCAAAGACAAAGTCAATTTCGCGTCCGGTTTTGAGCGCAAAATAGCGCACCTCCCCGCGCTGCCGTAATTGAGTAAATACCGCATTCTCAAATTGAGCGCCGCTTGACGCAGTGGCCAGATAATTCAGAAAGCCATTATCACTCATGTAAATCTTTTGTGCTTTGACGATCTCGCGATCCGGACTTCTCGTAAATACCGGCACCCGCGCAATGACATATGTTTTTTCCAAAAAATCAACATACTGTTGGACCGTGTGGCGGGTCACGCCGAGCACGCTAGCCAATTTCGTATACTCGAGACGAGTGCCGACGCGGGCGGCCAGTAACTTTATGAGTGAAAACAAGGCCGTCTGATTGCGGATATCTGCCAATGCCTGCACGTCAATCGTCAGATACGAATTCAGGATATCGCCAATGAGATCCCGCTTCTGATTCACGCGCGAGTCAAGCACCACTTCGGGGAAACCGCCATAGAGAATATACGCCTCATAATGGCGCTTCAGGCGCTCATATTCAGCGGCGATAAAACCGCGCCGCCAGTCGTGAGGAGTTGTCGGCAGCTCTATGCCATGAAATGTGAGATATTCTCCGAAATCAAGCGGATAAAGTTCGAAAATTTTTTTGCGGCCGGCGAGCGACTCTGAAAAAAGATTTTTTAGATAATACGAACTTGAGCCGCTCACGAAAAATTTTATCTCGTAATGATCATAGAGATACTTGAGCACGCTTGGGGCATTTTTGACCAGCTGTATCTCATCGAGAGCGAGATACACCGGCTCGGTAAAACGCAAGCCCTGTCCGGTGAGCGCGTATACGATATTGTCATAATTTTTCTCCAAAAATAACTCACGGATATCGAGACGCTCCAAGTCGAGGTACAGTTTATTGCGCGAAGGAGTGGCCTCGAGCAAGGCTTTCATAAGTGTGGTTTTTCCCGTTCGACGCATGCCGGTCAAAACAGTTATCTGGCGTTCTTTCAGGTGCTCTTTCAACGCTGGAAGAATTTTTCTAGGGTACATACCAAGAAGTCTTACTAAATGTAGTCTACACTATACAAAAAGTATAGCTATATGTCAATTAGTTATCCACAGATACTAGGGCAAAAAACAGGAACAGCCAGATGTCAACTTGACAAAAGACCAAAAATGTGGTATAGTTCTTCATTCGAGAAGCAGGATTTTTTAGTAAAGTTACTCTAAAATAAGAATCCGGAGTAGACCCAAAACCAGGATCCGTCCGCAAGGCTGCTCCCCTTCCCGACTGTTCCCCGCAACCAGCAAAGTGGCGTGTAACTGAGGGAACCGTTGTTCGTCAATTCCGACGACAATGTCATACCCCGCCAAGGGGAGAAAGGTTCGTCATGAACCGCTCGATCGCTCTTTTCGCACTCACGCTCGTCTCCCTCGGCTTCTCCGGCTGCGCCGCCACGACGTCGACTGCCTCGCTCACAGAGGAGTGCGGCAAAGACAGTGAATACAAAGCACGCGTCGCTATCCCCACGAATTTCAAATACCGCTGGGACTTCAAGCTCATCGGCCTCTGGGGGTGGGACGAACTCGTCGTGGCGAGTGGCCAGTCTGTATTCCGAATCGCGAACGGAGGAGCCGAGTACGACCTCGTACTCGGCATCGCAGACGTGACCGAAATATCCGGCAGCTACGTCGCTGGGGACCATTTCTACTCGGTCGCTGCCGATCCGGTAGAGGCCGTGCAGGAACTCCTCGAACGCCTCCGCGCACAAAGGTCCCATGCATGGCAGGTCATCAAGACGTCGCACAGCCACGATCCGGAAAAGCCGGGTGAAGCGGCCAAGCGCTTCATCGTACTCGAGCGCGTGGATCGAAAGGGAGAAAAAGGTGGCGAGGTACAAGTAGATGCCTCGAGGGAAGAATTTTTCACCCTACAAAACTGCTGGGGCAATAATCTCGAACATCTCCACCGCTTCGCCTTCGTGAGTACGGCTGAGACGCCGACCGGCGCCTGGCTCGATCTCTACGAGTTGACGCTCGAGGGAGACGACTGCGTCCTCAACGAATGAGCGTGTACCGTCGCGAATGAGGAGGAGTCGCGACGCGCTCCGGGGAGTGAGAACTGACTGCACTGGCACCTTCCCTTCCCGAAACTGTTTTCAGAAATAAAAACTGAAAACAGTTTCGGGGATGAATGCAGCCTATCCAAAAATGAATGGTGAGCCGGTAGATATTATTCCAAAAAGTTCTTTGACAATTTTACCAATTGGAAATTACAGTGGGTGGTGCTCGAGAAAGTTGAGACAGCAGTGAAGAAAGTGCTTTGGGCGACCTTGATCGCCCTTATCATGATCCCCGCGACCGTGTTCGCGGGGATCCCGAAACCAAAGAAGGGAGAAAAATGTCAGCGGGAGGTGTCCATCACCACCCGCCATCCGACAGAAACAGATCTGGGCGTCTACCTCTGCGGGCCGGAGGCCAAAATCCGACCGACCGTCGGCCCGAATGGGTCGGTCGTGATCCGCCTCTACGCCGAGGTGCCATTCTCGGTGCGGCCGTACGGCGATTCGAAGACCCAGACCGCCACGCCGGGGACGCACGCGGCCTACGGCGCCGTGTACAGTGCGGTCGTCGACATCGTGTCGACCGACGGTCGCGGCATCGTGACCGAAATCGTGGTCAAGTTCGACCGGCCGGGGTCATACCCGGTCCGGATGAGCTGGCCGTATCAATGGCAGTTGCCCCGAGTGAGGGGCAATTAGGAGGGGCAAACACGAGCACCACCGCCCCACTGTAGCTTCCAATCAAAAAAACTGCACAAAATGCCTACCATGTGATATGCATTGACAGGCATTTTTTTTCCTGTAAGAATGGAGAGGATTATTCGTCAACTATGGTGATGAAACAGGCGCTCGAAACGAAGTTTCTCGCAGTGTATGACACGCATGCCGACGCCATTTTTCGTCATTGTTATTTCCGCGTCTACGATCGCGAGCGAGCGAAGGAACTCATGCAAGAGGCATTTACGAAAACCTGGGAATATCTCGCCAACGGCAAAAACATAGATAACATTCGCGCCTTCGTCTACCGCACCGCGAATAATCTCATTATTGATCAGAGCCGAAAGAAAAAAGAAGCCTCAGTTGAGGCCCTCGACGAAGCCGGAGCCCTCGCGCCAGTCCCCTCAATGATTCCTGAAGCCGTTGATGCGTCGCTCCTCCTCAACCAGCTCGCTGACGTCGAAGAATCATACCGTGAAGTGGTCTATATGCGCTACGTGGATGATCTGTCGCCAAAGGAAATTGCGGAAATTCTGAATGAACCCGTGAATGTCATTTCAGTGAGAATCCATCGAGGCGTGAAGAAGCTGCGTGAGCTCACAAATTCCAAATTCACCATAATTTGAAATTCTCCCAGCTCCCGTTCTGAAATACTGCCAAACTATGAAATCTTTTCTCCGACAACTAAAACATGATATAGATAAAATTTCCCTCAGTTCAGCGGAAAAATTTAATATTCGGAGCCGCGTGGTCGCCCAGATGCAGGCCCACCCGGTAAGAAATGAGGGGGGTTCTCGTCAAACATGGCAAGAGAACATGTTCCACACTCTCTCATTTCTTAATCCACTTCGTATGATCATGAATCCAAAATTCGCCGGGGCGGTGATCGCCGTCGCCCTCCTCGTGTCCGGCGCTGGCGTGTCCTATGCCGCCGAAGGCGCAGTTCCAGGCGACATCCTTTACCCGATGAAACTGCGCTTGAACGAAAAACTGCGCAGTTCGGTCAGCCTCTCAGCCGAGAGTCAGGCCAACTGGGAAACATCGCTTCTCGAGCGCCGGCTGCAGGAAGCGGCTGCGCTCGCCGCCCGCGGAGAATTGCGAGGCGACGCAGAACTCGCGCTCGCCGAAAGTATCGAGGCCCAGGAAGCAGAAGCCAATGCTGACATTGCCGCCCTGAGTGATACCGATGAAGAAACCGCCAGTGAAATCGAGGCCCGACTGAGAGCGCTCCTCGACGCCTATGCGAGCTTGCTTGCGATCCTAACAGCAAACGACACGTCGGACGGAAATAACTCGGTCGTGGTTGTGGTAAACACCTCAGCCAATGCCGAGGTCAATCTCGGGACGAACGCAGCCGCCGAAGAAGACGGAGAGAATACGACCGCGCTCCGCGCCCGCGCCGAGGCGAGCATCCGCCAGGCAGAAGCCACCATCGAACGTGTGACGCGCCATCTCGGCGCTTTCGAGAGCGATGTCCAGGCCGCGGTTGCCGTGTATATGAATGCAGCCAACACCACCCTTATCGATGCCAAAACCAATTTTGCGAGCGAACAATATTTGAATGCAATGGTGTTTGCGCACGAAGCGAAACAATACGCGCTTCAGGCTGAGGCGCTCGCCGAGGTCGTCGCCCGCTTTGGCGTCACGCTCCCGGCAGACGCGACTGATCTCGATCATGTGTCGCCTCCGCAAAGCAATGATCCGCTTGTCCCAGCTCGAGAGGACCCGCCCGACAACCGAATCACGCCACCCGCGACCGGCACCTTCACCCGCCCGACCGGCCCCATCAATAATCCCCGGCTGGATATTGAACTCCCGACGATCAATCTCCTGCGCCGTCAAGCGGCTGATCGAATCGCTCTCGCTGAAAAAACAATTGTCGAAACTGCGGTCAT
>CAYHTX010000041.1:0-8313 GCA_964359615.1 uncultured Gammaproteobacteria bacterium
AAGTTCCTTATAAAACGCATGATGGCCGAGACTATTCGGCGTGTGCCCATAGCCGAATAATATCGAGGCAAAGTCAATCGGAATCCAGAAGGCCGGATGATCCTTCGGCGAGCCGAACAGCTTATACCAGTAGATGGCGTCAAACTGATTGACATACGACATGAGAAACGGCTTGTCTTTTTCTTTTTTTGCAGTGCCGACGAAACGACGTATCCTCTGTCTCGCGGCGTCGCGAGGCGTTTTCCTCTGCGTGAGCGTCGGGACCACATGCTTCTTCACCCACGGCTCAACAGTGAGTTCGTCGTATTCGAGCTCGAGATAAAGTTCGCGACCGCTGTATGTCACGAGCCCGATTGACATGAGTTGGCCCCTCTCGGGGTCGAGCGTCGTGAATTCAGTATCAAAAAAAATAATGTGCTCAGAAAAAGCTTGTATCATAGTGGTTGTGCTCCTTGTGTCCCTCCTACTCCTCAGATTCCCCTTTAGGGAGATCATTATAGCAGGTGCAACACTCAGCGCATGAACTGCATGACTGGCAGGTAGCCGGCATACCGCACTGACATGTTTCCATAGCGTCTCCTACTTAATTAGATATTGAAGTGGATTAACAGGGATGCCATCTTTTCGGACCTCAAAATGAAGATGCGGCCCAGTCACAAAAGGTCCGGCGCCGACTGTTCCCGGAGTTCCGCCACTCATGCCGATCACATCGCCGCGTGTCACAAATTGGTCAGCCTCGACGAGAATGCGGCTTAAATGCCCGTAGACAGTCGAAATGCCGCCCGAATGGATGATCATGACATAACTATAGCAGGACGATGTCGTGCAGCGTTTCGCACGGCCGACATAGCCGGTTGCGGCAGCCTTGATGGATGTACCCTGAGCGGCGCGAATGTCAACCGCATTGTGCTCAAAGACATGACGGAATGGATAATTTGGGTCATAAAAATACGCTGTGATGTAGTGACTCTGCGACGGCCATGAGAGCGTACTTGCATCTCCGCCATTTAGACGCTCGAGCTTCTCCTGCTCTTCCAATTTTTTTCGTACCTCTTGTTCAATGGATGTGATCTCACCTTCAATCTGCTGGTACTGTTTCCGAAGGCTCACGAGGAGCACGGTGTAGGTTTTTTCCGACTGCTTCGTCTGTGAGAACAAATTCTCCTTCGCATCGATTTGCTCTTTTAGATCCTGCTGCTTTTCGAGTAAATCAGCCTGCAGATCGGCATACGACGCTCGCTGGACCTCTGTTTCCTGTTTTTTATTTTCCAAATCATCCTTGGCCAGACGCAGCGCTTTTGCGCTCTTTCCGATGTCCTGCTCGGTTTTTTCAAGCGCCTGGACGCGCGAATAAAAATCCGAAAATGATCTGTAGGTGGCGAGAATCTCGACGTAGCCTGCATCGCGTTCATACGCGATGGCCCGCACAAGCTCCGCGATAATGACCTTTTGCCGGTCAATAACCTGCTCCTTTCCGGAAATGTCGTATTCGAGTGTCTGAATTTCGAGGCCGAGCGCATCGAGTTTCTGCTCCGTGAGTTCAACATCGAGACTGACTTCTGTAATTCGATCGTCGAGAATAGCTAGCTGATTTTTTAGCGACGTTGCTTCAAGCTGCTTTTTGGAGATGTCTTTTTTTACTTTCGCGATACTTTTTTCGAGATCATCAATGGTGCCCCTCTTTTCCGTAATTTTCTTGTTGAGGTCACTGATTTCCCCACGGTGGCTACCAGCTGTCTGCGAGAACGTAAAATACGGCAGCATGGTGGCCCCGATCGCCATGGTCGTGGCGAGTATGTAAAAAAAACGCCTCATGAGGAATAGTATAGCACATGTTCCTGCCCGGAATGTGCTACCGTGTGCATATCTCGCCTAGAGACGATCCCGCGCGTAGCCGAGTCGCTTAATGGTCTTTTCCTTTCCCAAAACACAGGCAATCTCAAAAGGCGGAGGTGAATTTTTCTGGCCTGCGAGCGCCACTCGAAACGGCCAGAGAACATCCCCTACCCCGTAGCCCTGACTCAGAATCCATTCCCCTACCGCCTTCTGTAGGAGAGCGGTATTCCAATCCTGAACAGAAAAAGTACTCAGATATACAGTCAGCTCATCAATGATTTTTTTTGTGATTTCGCGCGTACTTTTTTTCCAAATAAGAATTTCCGGCTCATATACAAGATCCTTAACGAACAAAAAACCGATGAGCTCAGGCATATCCGAGAGTTTTACCAGTCTTTCCTGAACCAGGAGGACAGCCTTTTCAAGCCAAGTCAGATATTCACTATCCACGTTGTTCTTTTGAACGAGGCCGGCATTCTCAAGATACGGCAGGGAACGCCGGGTCAGTTCACCGACTGACAGAGCGCGGATATGCTGCTGGTTATACCAATCAAGTTTTTCCCTATTAAAGACTGCGGCAGCTTTGTTGACATGCTCAAACGAAAATTCCTGCGCCAGTTCACCGAGAGTAAAGAGCTCCCGGTCATTGCCCGGATTCCACCCAAGCAGCGCGATAAAGTTAACCATGGCCTCCGGAATATAGCCTTTTTCCCTAAAATCTTCGACTGCCACGTCGCCGTGTCTCTTTGATAATTTCTGCTTCTGTTCGTTGACGAGGAGCGAGAGGTGCGCAAACTGCGGGACCTCCCAGCCAAATGCGCTGTAAAGAAGAATATGCTTTGGGGTCGACGGCAACCATTCTTCGCCGCGAACAACGTGGGTAGTCCCCATGAAATGATCGTCCACCACCACTGCAAAATGGTAGGTCGGGAAACCGTCCGATTTCATGAGTACTTGATCATCTATGAGTGCATTCTCGAACGACACCGGCCCACGAACGAGATCAGTAAACATGGTGCTGCCATCCCGAGGAACACGCAGCCGAATGACAAACCGAACCCCGGTAGTGAGGTTTTTCTCTCGAATAGCCGGCTCAAGATCGCGGCAATGGCCATCGTAGCCTGGCGCCAGTTTATTGATTTCCTGCATTCGGCGGAGCTCGTCGAGTCGCTCTTTCGAGCAAAAGCAGTGGTACGCACTCCCCTTCTCGAGGAGCTCCGTCACCCGCGCTGTATAGATCTCGAGGCGTTTTGACTGAATATAAGGGCCCGCATCACCCCGCTCTCTGATACTGCCCTGCTTGTCGAGGTATACACCCTCGTCTATGTTGAGACCGCCCCACTCGAGCGATCGAACAATATTTTCTATGCCGCCATCCACAAACCGCTCCTGATCCGTGTCTTCGATGCGAAGCATGAACACACCGCCATGTTTTTTTGCATAGAGATAGGAAAAGAGCGCGGTTCTGAGTCCCCCGACGTGGAGAAATCCAGTTGGGCTGGGCGCGAAACGAGTTTTTACGATCATACTGTCTGTGCTCAATTAGTGATATGAGAGAGAACTATACCGGCAGCGACGGCGACATTCAGAGATTCCGCTCTGCCGACTCCGGGAATCGTATACACTGCGTCGCTCATGGCCATGATTTCCGACCGTATACCATGCGATTCACTACCAAAGAGATAGACGGTCTTTGTCGCAGGCTCTAAAGACCGTACGGAGCGTCCGCTCAGACCGAATGATACTACAGTATAGCCACGTCCGCGCAAAAACTCAATGTCTGAAAAAAGATCATGGCTCTCCCGCAGTTCGACATGAAACAGCGATCCCATCGTGCTGCGCACAACCTTTTCACTATATGGGTCCACAGTCCCCTCTCCTAAAATAATTTGGTTGACTCCGAACCAATCAGCCGTGCGGATGATTGTGCCGAGGTTCCCCGGATCGCCGACACCATCGAGAGCGATGATTGGCCGTTCAAAGTTAAGTGTCTCAAGCCCGCGGCGCTCCCCCATCTCTACGACTGCGAGAACACCAGGGAAGGTTTCAGTAGTCTGTATGGCCCGGATGTCCTTTTCCCCTGCAGCATAGGTGGGAATCTCGAGATCTCTCGCCTGACGAAGGATCTCTGCGACCTGGAGTTCAGCCTCCCTCTGCCGATCAAATACTAGGCATCGAACGGCGGAGTGAGAAACAAAAGCCTCGTGAACACTCTTCACTCCCTCGGCTAGAAAGGCTCTGTGGGCTTCACGGTACTTTTTTTTGTGCAGACTTTTGATGTACGCTTTATTTTTTATTGATAACATAGAGAAACGGAAATACAAAGACCGCCGTGAACATGCGCCAGATCCTCCTCGGCTCCATGACAAGACGCCACAACCACTCAAACCCCAGATTTCGCAGCCAAACAGGCGCCCGTCTCACTTTTCGAGCGAGGAAATCAAAGCTGCCACCGACTCCCATGGCGATTTTGACGCTGGGAAGTTCTCTAAGATACCGCCGGATCCAGTACTCTTGTTTACCGTGGCCAAAAGCGACAAAGAGGATGTCCGGTCTCGTCTGACGAATGTCATGAATGAGGGTCTCGCTTTGTTCGCGCTCAAAAATAAATTCTGTCCCGCGCGCGCCGCAGATGCGATCAATCCGCGGTCCGTGGTGCATGCCGGCAATTCGCAATTTCGGGAAGCGCGACCGGATCTCTCGGGCGGCGCTCTGCACAACGCGCTCGCTTCCGGAGCCGAGCAGATAAATGCTTTTCTCAGTCTGCTCGGCCAGCCGGCAAATCTCAAGCATAAAATCCACTCCTGGGATACGCTCAAGTTTGGTCCGCGATAAGAGCGAGATGCCGATGCCGTCACAAAGGTTAAGCGAACTATCATTGAGGATCGTTTTCAGCGTCTCATCCCTGTGCGCGGCCACCAGCGTTTCCGGATTTGGCGTGAAAATAGCATGCTGTTTTTTTGAAGCCAAAAAATGCTCTGCCCACTCTATCGCTTCGCTTTTCGAATACGTGTCTATTCGAACACCCAACATCGTGGTAGCCATTCGAGGGAAAATTATGCTACTATATATCTGAATAGTAGCTGATTTGACAGGGTTTTGCAATATGGTATAGTATTAGCACTCAAGCATCGCGAGTGCTAATTTCTTCCGCGCATGATGCCGCAAAACTTCACCCATAAATCCCAGGAGGCTCTGCAGCGTTCTTCAGCCATCGCAAACGAGCATGGGCAGCCGCAGGTGGAACCGCCACATCTTTTTTTCGCACTCCTCGAGCAGGAAGAGGGAGTGGTTATTTCTGTTCTCAAAAAATTGAATGTTAACATTCCGGAAATCCGCGGAATCACTGAGCGGCTCATCGAGGATCTGCCAAAACAATCCGGGGCGGTCCAGGCGGGCGGACTCGGACAGATCCTCATGGGCCAATCCATGATGCACATCCTCCAGCAGGCCACGCAGGAGGCTCAAAAAATGGGCGATGAATACATCAGCGTCGAGCACCTCCTCCTCGCGTATCTGACGAACCGAAATCCGATCAGCAATGCGCTCGGCCGGCAGGGCGTGCATTACGACGACGTGCTTAAAGTCCTGGCGACCATCCGGGGAACGCAGCGGGTAGACTCCCCTGAGCCGGAGAGTAAGTACCAGGCACTAGAAAAATATGGCAAAAATTTCACTGAGCTTGCCCGGAAAGAGCGGCTCGATCCGGTCATCGGCCGCGACGATGAGATCCGCCGCGTGATGCAGGTTCTGTCGCGTCGCACCAAAAACAACCCGGTACTCATCGGTGAACCCGGGGTGGGCAAAACAGCCATTGTCGAGGGTCTCGCTCAGCGCATCGTGAATGGCGACATTCCCGAGAGCCTGAGGGAGAAGGAGATCATCGGCCTCGATGTAGGGGCGCTCGTCGCCGGAACAAAATTTCGCGGCGAGTTTGAGGAGCGTTTCAAAGCCGTCCTCAAGGAAGTGATCGAGTCGGCTGGAAAAATCATTCTCTTCATTGACGAGCTCCACACGATCGTTGGCGCGGGATCGAGTGAAGGCGCCGTTGACGCCAGCAATATGCTGAAGCCCGCTCTCGCCCGGGGCGAGCTTCATACGATCGGTGCGACGACGCTCAAGGAATATCAAAAATATATTGAAAAAGATGCGGCTTTTGAACGACGATTCCAGCCGGTCCTCGTCACCGAGCCGAGTAAAGATGATGCGATCGCCATTTTACGTGGCATCAAGGAGAAATACGAGGTGCATCACGGTGTTCGCATTACCGATGCTGCCATTGTCGCGGCTGTTGAGCTGTCGGCGCGCTACATTACTGACCGATTTCTGCCTGACAAAGCCATAGACCTCATTGACGAGGCGACGTCGGCGCTCCGCATGGAAATAGATTCCATGCCGGCTGAGCTCGACGCGATGAAGCGGCGCATGATCAAACTCGAAGTCGAAATGCGCGCGCTGAAAAAAGAAACTACCCCTGAATCGCAGGAGCGTCTCACGAAAATTAAGGAGGAACTTGAGAATCTCCGCGAGCAAAGCAATGAGCTCGAGGCGCATTGGAAAAACGAAAAGGAAATCATCACGAAAATGCGCGAACACAAAAAAGAGATGGACCGCATGAAGCAGGAATCCGACATCGAAGAACGCCGCGGCAACCTCCAAAAAGTCGCCGAGATCCGTTATGGCAAAATCCCGATGACCGAGGAAGCGATGAAAAAACTCGAGTCGCGCCTGATTGACATCCAGAAGGGCCGTTCGATTCTCAAAGAGGAAATCGATGAGGAGGATATTGCGGCCGTGGTGGCCCGCTGGACCGGCATCCCGGTCTCAAAGATGCTCCAAAACGAAGTGGTCAAGCTCGCACACATGGAGGACGATCTCGAGAAGCGCGTGATCGGCCAGCGAGAAGCGATCGGAGCTGTCTCGAACGCCATCCGCCGCGCCCGAGCCGGCATCGCTGAAAAAAAACGGCCGATCGGATCATTTATTTTCATCGGTCCGACAGGCGTCGGAAAAACAGAACTGGCTCGCGCGTTGGCCGAGTTTCTTTTTAACGATCAGGACGCGATTGTCCGCATTGACATGAGCGAATATATGGAAAAGCATGCGGTGAGCAAACTGATCGGCTCGCCTCCGGGATATGTGGGCTATGATGAAGGCGGACAGCTCACAGAGATCATCCGGCGCCGGCCATACTCGGTCATTCTCTTCGATGAAATCGAAAAAGCGCACCCGGACGTCTTTAATATGATGCTGCAGATCCTCGACGATGGACACCTGACCGACGCAAAGGGGCGAAAAGTGAACTTCAAGAATACGGTCATCATCATGACGAGCAATGTCGGCTCAGAAATGATCGCCGCTATCGGGAAGCGCGGCGAACTCGGCTTCGGTCAGGCGAAGGGCGGCCGAAAGGGACAAGAAAACCGGATGCGTGACAAAATTATGGAGGCTCTCCGTGACCACTTCAAACCAGAATTTTTGAATCGTGTTGACGAAATCATCATGTTTCACCCGCTGCATGAAAAACATATCCGCCAGATCGTGGAGCTCCAGCTCCAGCTCGTTGCGGAGCGGCTCGCTGCGAAACGCATCACGCTCGAAATCTCGAACCAGGTGAAGGATTGGCTGGGGAAAAAAGGGTATGATCCAGACCTCGGCGCACGCCCGCTCAAGCGAGTCATCCAAACGAAGCTTCTCGATCCCCTTGCCATGGAAATCATCTCAAACCGCATTGCGGATGGCGATAAAGTGCTCGTTGTGGTGGAGCGGGACGCGATACAACTGAGAAAGAAATAATCTACAATTTGGTGGCTGAAAATCCCGATTGTACGAATTTGCTCGAGGACCGGGATTCGAACCCGGGACCAATTGGTTAACAGCCAACTGCTCTACCGCTGAGCTATCCTCGAATGAATAAAGATAACCAGCAGTATATACGGTAAACCCAGCCCCGTCAATGCTCCTCTTTGCCCGCCCGCGATCGGGTGGAATTCATGATTTCCAGTTTTTCTTGTGAGCGGTGAATTCTCAACGATAGTTTACACAATTTGTTTATACTCGGGGTAATTTTCTGGAATAATATTTTTCCATGTCGCCGTCTCGTTACCACTGCCAATATCGTTTTTGTGGTATACCAACAAAACGAAAACGGTGGCTGTCTCTTTGTGCACCGCCACTATGCATCTGTTTCCAGATGAATGACGTGAAACATCAGTTCCAGCGATTTTAAACTCTGTTTTGCAAATACTGATAGCATGATTGCCGACAATTTTTTCCGCAATACTCTTTTGGAACAAGAGATCAAAATTTCCAAATTCGAAACTAAGAGCGATGAGTGTGGAATCCCACATTTTTTTTATACTTCTTTTTAAAGCTCTTGATGAAATGTCGTTCGGTACAGTCGGTAAATACGACCGTATAGCTAGTAGACATACTCCGGATCCTCCTGGGTAATCAACTCGTATGGGATGATTTCGT
>CAYHTX010000042.1:0-8258 GCA_964359615.1 uncultured Gammaproteobacteria bacterium
GTGAACTCCAAGCCCGTCTCACCCCGAAAGATGATAAAGATAGACAGGCGCTTCGTGACCTCGGGATTACCGATATCGAAAAAAAGTTTACGCAGGATGATCTGGCAAAAGGCGATGATCTTACGTTTACTGCAACCGGCGTCATTGACGGGCCGCTTCTCAGCGGCGTGCGCTACACGGCAGATTACTGCATTACCCATTCGGTCGTGATGCGGGTGAAGACCGGGACCGTGCGGTTTTTGGAGACGAGACATCGTCAGAAGATATAATCTATTTTATGCTCCTTGCTGGACCGTTTCTCATTTTACTCGGGCTCCTCTTGCTCGGAGCCATCGCTCTCGGGAAAAGAATTCATTTCCGTACGCCAGCCCGGCAAACCACATTTAATGTGGCTGCTATTGTTTCGGCGGTGATCATTGTCGTTTGTTTATTTTTTGTGGTACTGACTGCAGCGCTAAATAACATGTCTTAATTAATTTTTTTCAATATGAGATCACCAGAAGTCGGGAGTATTCCTCATGAAATTCCGCTTCATAAACAAATCGAGATGGGACTCGTGAAGCCAGGAGATATTTTTGATTATAATGGGCGTAAGACTCTTTTTGTGGGCTATGCTCCGGCTGAAGGCGAAGAAGGGCAAGCAACCATAACCCGGGAGCCGACAGCGGAAGAATTACAAAGACATGAAGAAATCGAGATGGCAGCCAGTGAGGCAGTGAGCCATTTTATCAGGGGAAATCCAGATCGCACACCCAAGCAAGTAGAAGCGGTTAGAGAGCGAGCGAGACGTTTGTATCAGTATGATGCTAAAAGTGTTAGAGAAGTGGATCGACAGGTCAATGAAATAACTCAGAAACAAGATTTGGAAAAGGTCAGATATTGGGGGAGGGAATTGAGCATTTTAGAAGAAAAATTAGCTCGTGCGAGTTCAGTCCTAGAAAGTGTCGAGCTACAGAGACAAATTGATGATGCAGGAGTGAATATGGCATATTGGCAAGAATCAGCCGATGGAATGCAGAAATGGATTGATGATCCGGGAAAAGGTGGAGCGTGAATATATTGAATTAAAAATTGAAAATTTATGATTGACTATCACTCAATTCAGCAACTCCTCGGCACCGACGCCGAATCGCTCTTGAATTTCAGTAGTCCAAAAATCCCCAAAGACCGTCTCCATGTTCCAGGACCAGGAGCAGCGGAAAAAGTCTTTGCCGACTCAGATCGCCCAAAAAAAGTCCAGGAGAATATCAAACGTCTTTATAAACATGGTCGGCTGGGCGGGACTGGGTATCTCTCCATTCTTCCGGTCGATCAAGGGATCGAGCATTCGGCTGGTGCGAGTTTTGCCAAAAATCCAGATTACTTTGATCCGGAAAATATTGTAAAGTTGGCCGTGGGGAGTGAATGCAGCGCAGTGACATCGACCCTCGGTGTCCTCGGGATGGTCAGCGAAAAATACGCTGACAAAATTCCTTTTTTCGTAAAGCTGAATCACAATGATTTTCTGCGGTTCCCCAATGATCACGATCACATCCTTTTTGGCTCAGCGCAGCAGGCATATGATATGTGCGCGATCGGCGTCGGAGCCACGATTTATTTCGGTTCACCGGAATCGAAGCGCCAGATCGTGGAAGTGAGCGAGCTGTTTGCCGAAGCGCACCGACTCGGTCTCTTTACTGTCCTCTGGTGTTACCTCCGGAACAGCGGGTTTAAAGTCGGCGAGACTGATTACCATGATGCAGCAGATCTCACCGGTCAAGCAAACCATCTGGGAGTTACGATTGAGGCCGATATTATCAAGCAAAAATTTCCGACCAAAAACGGCGGGTATAAGGCGCTCAATGCTGACGGAAAAAAATACGGCAAATACGATGAACGCATGTATACGGAACTTGCGTCAGACCACCCGATTGATCTCGTGCGCTATCAAGTGGCGAATTGTTACATGGGTAGGATCGGCCTTCTCAACTCCGGCGGCGAGAGCGGGAAAAATGATCTCGGCGATGCGGTTAGAGCTGCGGTCGTGAATAAACGCGCCGGCGGCGTGGGAGTCATCATGGGCCGCAAAGCCTTTCAGCGGCCGATGAGTGAGGGCGTAGAGATTATTCGAGCTGTGCAAGATGTGTACCTCTGTAAAGAAGTAACCGTTGCGTAATCTATGGCAAAAAAACTTCGGATCGGGATTAATGGCTTTGGGAGGATTGGCCGGATTATTACGCGCGTGGCCTGGGAGCACCCGTCGATTGAAATTGTCGCCATCAATAGTCGTTCGAACACGGACATCTATTCTCATCTTCTCAAATACGATTCGATTTACGGACCGTGGGAGCGAGAGGTTGGGTTTCGCGAGAATGAGGCGATCACGATCGATGGCACTGCTATTCCTTTTTATCATGAAGATAACGGCGGAAAAATTCCGTGGAAAGCGCATGAGGTGGATGTGGTCATCGAATCGAGCGGCGTGTTCCGCGATAAAGCCGCTTCAGCCAAGCACCTCGAGTCCGGCGCCAAGTATGTCGTGATTACCGCGCCGGCCAAAGGTGAAGATATCACGATGATCTATGGCATCAATCATGATTTGTTTGATCCTGCGAAACACCAAATCATTTCCGCCGCTTCTTGCACGACCACCTGTCTGGCGCCGGTTGCAAAGACGCTCCATGAAACATTTGGCGTGAAGCACGGCACGGTCGTGACCGTTCACGCCTATACGAACGATCAGCATCTCGTTGATCATCCGCATAAAGACGAAAGTTTTCGCCGCGCGCGTGCAGCCGGGCTGTCCATCGTTCCGACTTCGACCGGAGCCGCCAAAGCGATCGGCAAAGTGCTGCCAGTCCTCGCCGGAAAACTCGACGGCAACGCGCTTCGCGTTCCGGTCGCCGTGCCCTCAATTCTCAGTTTTGTAGCTGAAGTAGAGCGCCGAACGACGGCTGAAGAGGTGAACGAGGCATACCGCCAGGCGGCGAAGAACGTCTACCCAGGGACGGTCGCGGTATCAGATATCGGCCTTGTTTCAGTTGATTATATCCGCTCGCCATTCGGCGCGACGATTGATTCGCTCTCGACTCAGGTGACTGATGGCACGATGGTGTTTGTACAGGCTTGGTATGACAATGAGTGGGGCTACGTGACGCAGGTTGTGAATTTACTGACTGAGATGGGCAAGAAGATCGTGAAGTAATAACAATGCAGACAAACCAGACCCCGAAGCACTCGGGGTCTTGTTATTATTGACAAAGTATGCCCGATAGGCTAGCGTGGGGTAAAGAGGGAGGGAGAGAAAAGTGGATTTACCGGATTTTTTCGATCGGGCAAAAGAGACGAGCCCCATCGTCTCCGTCGGGGATGCAGTCCTCGACGTGTGTAAGAGCGTTCGGATTGCTCCGCCGAATCCGAAGTATCTCGGAGTGACAACCGAGATCGTGACAGACCGCCGGCGTTTTGCCGGAGGGGTAGCTTGCGGCGGCAGCTGGATGAACATCTGCGGAGCAAAACCTACCGTCGCGTCGGTCGTCGGGACTGGTTCGACCGTGACGGCGCTCAAAGATGCCATGCGGGAATGTGGTCTCGCGACCAGCGCGCTGCTCGGTATCGAGGAGAGAAAGACGCCGACCGTGGATTGGGTCATCGATCGCGATACGGGGGAGCTGCTGCGGAGGGAGTTGTCTCCGGACCAGTCCGACATTCCGGACTTGGCTGTCGACTATCTCATCGATCGAGTGGCCCAGTCCGGAGCGCAGGTGATCGTCGCCGCTGACTACGGTCGGGGTGTTTTCACTCCCAGGCTGGCAGCGCTCCTTTCGGAGTATGCGCGAGAGAACGAGCGGTACCTTATCGTGGATGCTCGCCCTCGCCCGCTCGAGTGGTATCGGGAACATTTCCCGTATCTTTCACTCATTACGCCGAACCGTGATGAAGCCGAAGCGATGGTCGGGGAAAAGTTCCGCAGTCTCGATGCGGCCCTGGCTGGCGGACGGAAGATCCGCGACGCGCTCCACTGCGACGTGGTTCTCAAACTAGACGGTCAGGGGACCATCTACTTTGAGAAAAATAAGTACGTGTCGCGCGATGAAAGCGGCGACAGCGATCCGGAAAAAACGCCACGTTACATCCTGCTCGAACAGGGCAGGGAATTCCGGTATGACACTTACTGCCGGGGTAAGCCCTGTGCCCATTTTGGGCAGGGGGATGTGATGGTGGCGACGCTTGCGGTCTGCGCCGCAATCAAGGGCAAGCGGATTTGTCCGGTCAGTGTCGAGATTGCGTCGCGCGCGGCAGGCCTCTGGTCGGAGAAAGTGACAGGCGCGATGCCGACACGCGAGGAGTTTGGGGGGGTCCTTCGCGTGGCCGGTATAGACTGGGGTCAGTTTTGGTCACCGGTAACGGCCTGACCCCCGGACTCCCGCACCACAGACCGGATTGGTCGCGGCGCGGGAGGGACATGAAGAAAGGAGGAAAAAACAAGGAGATCAAGCGACCAAGGACTGGTCGCTTCATCGTTTTTATTTTTTTCGCAAAACCTGCGGCAAGAGAGCACTGCCACTGGCTACCATCCGAACCAGCCGGCTGTCGAGATGGTTTTCGATCGGCGTGCCATCATAATTCACGAAGGCTGCTCCGGCTTCTTGGAGAATGAGTTTGGCCGCAGCAAAATCAATAAAATAACCGTCGCTGATGGCGAAATCCAGATCGCCTCTAGCTACACGGCAGAGTTCAAAGACGGTGGCGCTTAAGTAGCGAATCTTTTTGGTTCGTCGCGCGAAGTAGGTGAAGTCATCGAGGCCTCGCTCCCGCTCAAACTCACCAGCAGTCGAACGGTATTGGATGGCGCAGACACTCTGGTCGAGTGATGTCTTCTTTGACGCTTGAATGGCCTGATGATTGCAAAATGACCCCTGGCTTTTTTCCGCGTGGAAGAGTTCTTCCGTACCTGGCACGTAAATGACGCCGACGATGACTTCTCCATGGTGAAGGAGTGCAATCGAAGTGGAGTACAGGGGAATGCGGTAGGTAAAATTTGAGGTGCTGTCAAGCGGGTCAACCACCCAGAGGTATTCCCGCTTCGCGTGCTCTTGTCCACCTTCTTCTCCCCAAAACCCATGGTCCGGGAAGCGGGACAAAATCATTTGCTTGATCGCCCCCTCGGTCTCAGTGTCAGCCGAGGTGACGTAATCGCTCTCCGCCTTATTTTTCGTTTTTACCTCCATGGCATGGCAGAAATAGCGTTCCAGGATCTCGCCAGCCGCGAGTGCGGCCTGTTGGGCAGTTTTCAGGTATTCACTCATCATAGATGGTACCATGGTATCATAAGGCAAATAGTTATGCCAATGGCTTTTTCACTTATCCCCAGTAACTGTCGAAAAAAAGTTGACAGTTTTTCTATTTATGATATTATTTATATTAAGCATAAATTAAGCAAAAATGTGGATATATCACTACTAAAGAAATTAGGATTTTCTGACAAAAATGCCCAGGTCTATCTGGCACTCCTTCGTTTAGGGCCAAGCTCAGTTCGGGCCTTGGCTCACGAATGCGGACTGAATCGCGGCACGACCTATGATGCCTTGAAGTGGCTGGAGGAACGCGGTGTCGTCGGTTTTTATAACAAAGAGAGCAAACAAACGTTTGTCGCCGAAGACCCGGAGAGACTCCTTACGATGCTCCGCGCCCAAGAAAAAGAACTTCATACGCTCGAAGAAAAGATTGAAAAATTTATTCCAGAACTTCAGGCGCTTCACGATGCTGGCGGTGCGCGCCCAGTGGCGCGGTATGTGGAGAAGGCGCAGATCTCGAGTATCTTACAAGATGTGCTCGACACCTGCGCTGACGACCCGGAGCAAATGTATCGGATTTATTCGGCCGAGAATATTCGCGAAGATCTCTATGATGGCTTCCCGACGTTTAGCGATGTCCGTGTCGCGCGCGGCATTCGCGTGCGCGTGATTGCGCTCGGCAAGGGCGGGGAGCTGCGCGGCCTCGATGAGCGAAAATGGCTCCCGATCGAAAAATCAACGCCGACCTACATTATTATTTACCCGGGGAAGACCGCGTACATTTCTTTGACAGCCCAGGGAGAGCCGATGGGAGTCGTCATTGAGAATGCCGGCGTTTACGAAACGCAGCGAGTGATTTTTGATGAATTCTGGGCATCGTTATGACCGCATCATCTATCAAACAAATTGTCTTTGATTTCGACAGCACTCTGTTTGATACGGAAAAACGAAAAAAACTATTTTATGAAATGGCAGAAGTGCACGGCTATTCGCATACGCAAGCTCATGGGTTGTACGATCGAGCCTGGGCTGAACGGGAGAAAATCGTGATGAGTCTTTCGAGCTATATTCTCGCCCTCAAAGAGCAGCTCGCGAAAGACCATATAGAATTTTTGGCAAAAGAAGTTTCGAAGAAAATTAAAGAGATGAACAAAGGCAGCGGCTTGCTGCCGGGCGCGAAAGAATTGGTGGTCTGGTGCCGGAGAGAGGAGCGTATTCCGTGTTACCTCCTTAGCCTCGGTGTTCCGCAGTGGCAGGCGGAAAAAGTTGAACAATCCGGACTCGGGAAGTTTTTTCCGAAAAAAAATATTATCTACACCGAGCATATTCGGTACGGCAAGAGGGCGGCACTCTGTCATTTGTTTGGGAAAAATTTTGACGGGAACGGTACGGTACTTTTTAACGATAAGCCAGATGAAATGCGTGATCTCCTCGGCTCATTCCCACAATTAGTCGCTTTTTTAAAGATTGAGCCCCGGGATCGGCGTTATTCTCCAAAAGACTATACAGCGGTTGCGAAAGATTTTCCCGGGCGCGTGGTCCTCTCGGAGAGTCTCTTTGAGCTCAAAAAGAAATTACAAGCGATGTATGCCGACTAAACCCGGGCAGATACAAGTGATTATCCTGGCAGCTGGCGACGGGAAAAGAATGAAAAGCAGTCTGCCCAAAGTCATGACCCTGCTCCGCGGACGGCCGCTTATTGATCACGTCGCTACGAATGTTGAGGCAGCCGGATTTATGAAACCAGTTGTGGTGGTTTCAAAAAAGAATACCCTTGTGCAGGAATATCTCAAGGATCGGGCTGAATATGTGATTCAGGAAGAGCAGCTCGGCACCGGACATGCCGTCGCCGCTACAGAGCCGTACGTGCGCGGTCGGGCGGATCATATCGTCGTTCTCTATGGCGACATGCCGTTTTTGCAGCCTCGATCAATTCGCCGTTTGGTTGAGTCGCATCTCTCTCATCACGCCACGCTTTCGATGCTCACGGCCACGACGCCTGATTTTGACAGTTGGCGAGGAGTATTTAAGACGTTTGGCCGAGTGGTCCGCGATCGCGAAGGACACATTCAAAAAATTGTGGAAGCGAAAGATGCGACGCCAGATGAGCTCACTATGCGAGAGCTGAGTACCAGCGACTTTTGCTTTGAGGCTAACTGGCTCTGGGATCATGTGCCACGTCTCGAAAAGAATAACGCCCAGAAGGAATATTATTTGGTCGATCTCCTCGCCATGGCAATTCGAGAAGGGGTCAAGATCGCCCTGCCCAGTATCCCAGTCGAAGAGGTGGTCGGGGTAAACACCCGAGATGATATTGTTTTAGCTGAACAACTATAATTGACATATTCTATGTGTGGCATTATTGGGTATGTTGGGAATAGACAGGCGGCGCCGATCCTGATGCAGGGACTTCACCGTCTCGAGTATCGCGGCTATGACAGCGCCGGGATTGCGGTTTTGCAGGAAAAGAATGCATCGCGCTCGATCGTTCGCCTACGTGCCGTCGGAAAGATCGACAATCTGGCCGAGCGGGCAAAAGGGCAGGATCTCTCCGGAACCGTCGGCATCGCCCATACCCGCTGGGCGACGCATGGCGGTGTGACTGAGGCGAACGCTCATCCGCACGTTTCTCTCGACGGTAAACTCGTGCTCCTTCATAACGGGATTATTGAAAATTATCGTGAGCTCAAAGAGCGTCTCAAAGATGTGACGTTTACATCGCAGACTGATACCGAAGTTCTTGCTCATCTTATTGGGAAACATTATCAGGGGAATTTACGCCTCGCCGTTGAAGCGGCCCTCGCGCATGTGCGCGGGACCTATGGGATCCTTGTCATGCATGCGGACGAGCCAGGAGTCATGATCGCGGCGAGACTGGGGAGTCCGATCGTGCTCGGCCTCGGCGAGGGCGAAAATTTTGTGGCGAGCGATGCCACGCCGATTTTGACGCATACCAAAAAAGTCATCTTTTTGAATGATGGT
>CAYHTX010000043.1:0-8224 GCA_964359615.1 uncultured Gammaproteobacteria bacterium
TGAAAAATGCAATGAAAAGATACGTGCAGAAAAGGATAACCATCCTTCGCGTCCAACTGGTTTCCCAGGCTTTCTCTGCCTCCACCTGTACGTTTCTTTTCGTGATGCGGCTGACCTCCAATTCAAGCCGTTCAATTGTCTGCTTCATAGGTAAGAGCGGGTTTATTGTATCGAATTTTATGAAAAAACGCAATGTTTTCCGCTCTGTTAAGGCATTTTTTCTATCCCCAAGCGACCCAAATTGGCTCTGTTGACAAAAATTTACCTAGGTGCTAAAATCCTCTATTCTTGTTTTACCGGAAGGAGGTGATGTGGATGCTCGCATGGAATGCCGTGCGAGAGAAACTCGAACCAAGGGTACGGACGGCCATCAGACGGGCCGACCGAGCCGTCCGGGTGTATCTCCTGGCGCCGATGGTGTTCGGCTTCGCGGCTGCGGCCATCACGATCGTGTCTGTAAAGGATGCGATCGACGCAGCCAGAAGACCTCGCCGCTGACGGCGAGTCCACGCCAGGACGACGAGGCCAGATGCCGCCCACGAAAGGAGGAGAAGGAGGCATCACCGAGCGCATGATCCGATACATCATGCCCGCGGTGATGAACGCGGATAAAAGAACGTATTGATATGGCTCTTACCCAGCCCGAACAAATCCAACATCTTCTCGAAGATAAAAAGAGTATTCTGATTACCTTCCGGAAAGATGCGACGAACGACACGATTGCAGCGGCCGTCGCGTTGTCGTTGTTTTTGGAGCGTCTCGGCAAGCAGGTAGATATGGTGTCCGACGGATTTACCCCTCCCAAATCTCTTACGTTCCTCAAAAAAGCCGATGCGATCACGCCGGCGTTTTCTCATCTCCAGCGCTTCATCGTCACCATTGATATTGAGGAGACCGGCGTTGAGGAACTCAGCTACGATCTCAAGGACAAAAAGCTCCGCATTTTCATTACCCCAAAACACGGCTTCCTCAGCCGCGACCAGGTGCGCACTGCCCAAACTGATTTCAAGTATCAAGTGATTTTTGTGCTCGACACTCCCGACCTCGAATCGCTCGGCGGACTCTATGACAATAACACCGATTTGTTTTATAAAGTGCCGATGGTGAATGTCGGCCACGATCCGGCGAGCGAGCATTTCGGCCAGATCAACCTCATCGATCTCACCGCGACCTCAACGGCCGAAATCCTTCTCCCCCTCATGCGCCACCTCGGAGAAACGCAGATTGACCACGCGGTCGCGACTGCCCTTCTCACGAGCATCATCGCGAAGACGAGGAGTTTCAAAACGGAAAACGTGAAGCCGCATACGCTCGGGGCAGCGAGTACCCTCATGTCGCTCGGCGCGAACCGCGAAGAAATCGTGCACCACCTCTACCGCACCCGCAGCATCTCGACCCTCAAGCTCTGGGGGCATGCCTTGACTCACATGCAAAGCGATAAAGCGCTTGGGCTCGTCTGGTCATCTATCACCCGCGATGACTTCGTCCGCTCCGGCGCGAGCGAAGAAGATCTGCGCGATATTGTTGACGAGCTTATCAGCAATTCGCCGGAAGCCAAGGTCACGCTTTTCTTTCACGAACACCCAAAAAACGGCGACCGCGACAGCATCCATGTCATCATCCATGCCGAAAAAGGCTACGACGCCAAAAAACTCTCCGCTGCCTTCGGCGGAAAGGGCAATGAACGGTATGCGTCGTTTGGCATTGACGGCACATCACTCGCTGCCGCCCTCGAAGACGTAGTAGGACAGATACGACGCATCTTGACAGAGCAAAAATAATACCCCGAGTGACTCGGGGTATTATTTTGTTTATTAACCTTTACTTTCTTTCTTTTTCTTCCAGGGCTTGTCGTATGGCGCGACGGCGAGTGAGCGAGACGATGCGATCGTTTAACATGTCGTCATAATCCGCCCGCTGTCCGGCATTCTCAGACTCGCGGCGCGTCCGAGCCAGTCGAATGAGTTCCCGCGCGTGCATTCGCGCATAGCGAATTTTTTCTGGATCTTGCGCATAATGCAAGTTGATATCCTCATTGCCCGTACGCTGCGCTATCACCGCTTCATCAGCCGCCTGCCAGACCTCGAGAATCCGCGCGGCCCAAGCCGTCTCTCGGTCATCTTCTGACGTGAATCGATCCCAATCGCTATGGATCGTATTGGTCCAGCCTTCATAACCAATGCCCCGGAGTTCTTCGGTTGAGCTGCCAAAATGGGCAGCGATATCATTGAGTACCGTATTCTCTTCTATGATCTCATAATCGCGGGTATCCTCTGCCGGCAAACGAGTCGAACGCACTTCACCAGGCACCACCCAAAATTGTCCCGCCGGACGCGGAGCGCGCTGCCGAGGAAACGCTCGGGCCGGACCTTCGGCACGCGGCGGATTTCCGCCTCTTCCTGGGGTGCCAAGCCTGCCGTGGACCCTCTCCTGATTTTCCCGACGCTCCTGTCGGCGTCGCAGTGCCCAGAGCGCACTGCCGAGAAGCGGAATGATAAGAAGCACCGGAATCGGAATGAGGACTTTTTTCTTTTGGTTACCATGATATTCGATTTCGACCGTCACGCCGCGCTTAGCGGCCACGACACGATCGAGTGCGGCCTTGATCTTTTGTATTTCTGCATCATCGGCAAGCGCCGGATCCTCAAACATTTTTTCGTTATAATCAATGATGAGAAGAATAATATTATGAAGATCATCCCCAGTATCGGCAACATACGATTTTGCCAAGACGGCGAGCTCACGGAGTTCGTCCGTCGTAAACTGCAGTTCTTCGGCCTTGACGCCGCTCTGTTCAAGTTGTGTCTTCACATGTGCCGTCTCAATCCCCATTTCTTGAAGTGCTGCAAGAATCGGTTCGACCGCATGCAGGCCGCGGAGTCTCGCCAATTTCTCATTCTCCGGTTCTTTACTGCCAGGACGAATGGTTTCAATGGATTGCTTGCTGACGCTACCGTCCCCGCGCCGCACGGTGGGGCCTTCTGGCGACGCGAGTCCAGTAATTTCCATGCGGTCGACCGCCATTTCGCCCATTTCTGGCTGCTTTCCACCCTCATTAAAGACATGCGCCTCTTTACTCGAATCAAGACCGATGAGCGCTTCCGCAAATTTTGTGCGCAGTTGTTCTTGAATGTAGGCTTTGATTTTTTCAAAATCATCGGGATTAAGCGGTTTGGCGGTGTCAAAAAGACGACTGAGTTCATACGGTAAGGCGACGTTCATGACGCCCTGCGTTTCCTTTTCATAACCAAGCTCCAATTGGACTGGAGCGATGAACGACCAGATATTGAATGTCACTTCCCCGGTTCGCTCGTCATACCCGAGCGCCGTCGGCTCAATGCCGATCTCAGTCGGGCGTCCCATAGACCCTTCTTCCGTTCGAGTGTGTCCAGCGAACGCCGGCTTGGCATTCTTGGCAGCCGTACTCGATGTCACGGCATCAGACTCAAAACAAGCTGCCAGGCTACTCAGTAAAAGCGCCAGGGCATATCGCTCGACCCGCGTCACTCGAGAAAATTGATCTGGCTGCGCTCCGCGCTCCCCTTGAGCGATGGCGATAGCTTCCCGCGACCTCCCGCTCCTGCCTCTTTCTGACATATAGATGAAGATTAAGGCTACTGTTCACTGAATGACAATGAACAGAGCAGTATACCATGGATAAGAAATCAGATCAAGGCCCGCCCGGTCATCTCCTCAGGCTGGGGGATGTCGAGGAGCTTGAGCACCGTCGGCGCCACGTCCGCGAGCACCCCGACCGGCTGCATGAGACTAAGGTCTCCCTCGGGCGGATCCCCGGCCGGACCGGCCTGACCTTTGTACTCGCTTCCGATAATGAGAAGCGGCACCGGATTGGTACTGTGTTCTTTGTCAATTTCTCGCGTCTGGAGATTCAGGACGCTTTCCGCATTGCCGTGGTCAGCAGTCACGACGACGACCCCGCCATGCGCGAGCGTGTGGTCGGCAATGGCCCCGAGCGCCCGGTCAATCGCCTCGACGCCTTTCACGGTGGCCTCAAAATTTCCGGTGTGCCCCACCATGTCGGCGTTCGCGAAATTGACGACGATAAAATCAAACGCGCCGGCCTCGATCGCTTTTACCACTTCTCTCGTAATATCTCCAGCCGACATCTCCGGCGCCTGCTCATAGGACGATACCTTGGGCGATGGGATAATCATGCGCTCTTCTCCCGGAAACGGCTCCTCGATCGTCCCGTTCAAAAAAAACGTGACATGCGCATACTTTTCGGTTTCGGCCACGTGGAATTGCTTAAGGCCGGCGTTACTCACGACATCGGCGAGCGACGCGTGCACGATGGTCGGCGGAAACGCCACCACCACCGGAATCTCTTTTTCATACTCAGTCATGGTAACGAAAAAAACGTCCTTCAGATACTCGCGTTCAAATTTGGCAAAACTCGGCAGCACAAATGCCTCGGTCAGTTCCCGCGCCCGGTCCGGACGAAAATTAAAATAGACGACTGCGTCTCCCGCCTGCACCCGTCCGACCGGCAACCCGGATTTCACGATCACCGTCGGCACAAATTGCTCATCATAAACGCCGCTCGAGTAGGACGCCTCGATCGCGGAGAGCGGCTTCTCGGCCGTAGTGCCTCGCCCCTCGGCCATCGCGCGAAACGCCGCCTCGATCCGATCCCAGCGCTGATCACGATCCATGGCATAGTACCTGCCCGAGAGCGTCGCTATCTGCCCAACGCGCTCCGCTTTCATGTGTTCTTGAAGACGATTCACAAAATCACGGCCGCTGTTATAGACTGTATCCCGGCCATCGAGAATGGCATGCACGAATACGTTTTTTATTTTTTGTTTTTTGGCAAATTGGAGGAGCGCGTAACAATGCTCTTCACTCGCATGGACGTTGCCCGGACTCACGAGTCCGATGAGATGCAGGGCACTCCCATGTTCTTTCACATGACTGGCCGCAGCGAGGAATGCTTGATTGGTAAAAAATGATCCGTCATCAATGCTTTTGTTGATGCGCGGGTAGGTCTGGTAATACACGCGGCCGGCGCCGATATTCAGATGTCCAACCTCGGAGTTGCCCATTTCGCCGAACGACAGGCCGACCTCGTTGCCCGAGGCATGGAGCGTCATGGCCGGGTATTCGCGGATGAAGCGCGCCATGTTCGGCGTCGCGGCTCGCGTGATGGCGTTCCCCGGCGCATCCGGCGCGACACCCCAGCCGTCGAGAATTGCGAGAACGACAGGTTTGGTAGCAGGCATATTAGTAGAGCGGCTTCCCGGTCATTTCCTTCGGTTTTTTGATGCCCATGGCTTTAAGAAGCGTCGGCGCGACATCCGCGAGCGTGCCTTTTTTGCGCTTGAGCGCAGTTTTGCCGCCGATCCAGATAAACGGCACCGGATTTGTCGTGTGTTCAGTCATGATTTCGCCGGTCGCGAGATTCTGCATCTCCTCGGCATTGCCGTGGTCGGCTGTCACGAACACCTGCCCGCCCTTCCGGAGCGTCGCCTGGGAGAGTTCAGCAACTGCCGCGTCGATCGTGCCAATCGCCTGTACGGCCGCCGCGAAATCGCCGGTGTGCCCGACCATGTCGGCATTTGGAAAATTGATGCAGATAAAATTGTACGTGTCTTTTTTGAGGCATTCGAGCACGCGCCGCGTGAGTTTCGCGGCACTCATCTCCGGCTTTTCCGCATACGAATACTGCTTCGGCGAGCGCACGAGTTCACGCGCCTCACCATTGATTGGCTCAGCATAGCCGCCGTTTATGAAGTAGGTCACGTGCGCGTATTTTTCGGTTTCGGAAATATACAGCTGCCGATACGCTTCACCAATGACTTTCGCGAGCGCATTCGGGATGTCAGGACTCGGGAACGCAGTAAAAATACCGGGAAGATCCGGCCCGAAGTCCGTCATCGCGACGAACCGAGAATCCGCCAAAATTTTCTTCCGTTTGAATGCCCCGGGATTATGATGCTCAAAATCGCGCTGCACAAAGGCTTTCGTGATCTGGCGCGCGCGGTCGCTCCGGGCATTGTAAAAATAGATCACATCGTGGTTTTGAATCGTCGCGACTGGCGCATCTTTTTCCATCATCACGGTGGGGCAGATGTACTCGTCCGTCTCGCCGCGGTTATACGCCTGCTCAATCGCTTCTTCGGCGCTCATGGCGGCGCAGCCTTTCCCCATCACCATCGCATCATAAGCGCGTTCGGTTCGCTCCCAGATTTTATTCCTGTCCATGGCGTAGAAGCGACCCATCATGGTCGCGATCTTCTCGCCGTTTTTCATATGCGCTCGAAGTTCTTTCAAATAGGTGACGGCCGCATGCGGCGATGAATCACGACCGTCAGTAAAGAGATGCAGGTAAACTTCTTTCTGTTTTTCCCTGCGGAAGTAGTCAAGCATGGCATAGAGGTGCTCCGGAATGGCATGCGCGCTCTGGTTATCTGTCAAAAGTCCCATGATGTGCACGCGACTCTGGTATTTTTTGGCATGAAACAAGGCCTGCCGAAACGCTTCATTTTTATAAAACGTCCCGTCTTTTATGGCGCGCGAAATCCTGACCAGATCTTGTTCAACGACGCGGCCAGACCCGATATTGAAATGCCCGGCTTCAGAGTTGCCCTCCTGGTTCGGAAAAAGGCCGACGGCTTTGCCGTGCGCCGTGAGGGTCGTCGAGGGGTATTTTTTTATGTACGAGAAGATGTTCGGCGCGGTTTTTGGCGTGATGGCATTGCCCGGATTCGAGGCTGCTGCCAAGCCAAAGCCGTCGAGGATGATGAGGAGAACCGACGGTTTCTTTGCTATACTCCTAGGAGATGCCTGCCGCATAGTGCCGGGTAGTATACAGGACAAAAGCCAGAGAATCAATAATAAAAAAAACCCTATATAGAGGCAAATTTTTAAGGATTTTCACGGCCTTTATCCCCTTGACAAAATACCCAAAATCTGCTATAATTTAAAGCTTTTCGTGCCTAAAAACGGCTGAAAAGCGAATGGTGGCTCGCTGACGGCTTTTACCATAGAAAGCGGTAAGGGAGACATCACCTAAGGAAGGAGGTGATAAAATGGCGAAAATCATCGGCCCGGTAAAGCCGGCTGGCGGTGACGAGGCGCGTAAGCGCCAGCACACCCAGCCGGAGCAACCGGCGATGGGACGATCTCCGATTAGCGCAAGGCGGATCGGACCGGTTCTGCCGCTGGTCAGACGAAATAAACCGGCAGGCTCAGAAGGTGAGCCTGCCAGGCCGGACTACCAGGGGGAGCTCTTCTGGACGCTCCTCATGGCCGTCATCCTTTTGTCCATAATTAACTTTTGCGATTAAGAGGATGGTGGTCGGACAGCGCTCGTTTCATCACTCTCCCCGAGACCGCCGCCTGACCATCGTGTTTGTAAATTATTTGCAGATACGATGGTGGCGGTCTTTGTTTTTACGCGACCTCCTGCTCGATCTGCATGAGGCGGTTATACTTCTCGATCCTTTCACTCCGCGACATCGAGCCGGTCTTGATAAACTCGGCATTGACCGCGACCGCGAGGTCGGCGATAAACGTGTCCGCGGTTTCGCCGGAGCGATGCGAGATAACGACCTGGTATCCGCTGGTTTGGGCCAGACGCACGGTCTCGATCGTTTCGGTCAATGTCCCGATTTGGTTGAGCTTCACCAAAATGGCATTGGCGACATGCTCCTTGATCCCTCGCGCGAGCCGGTCTGGATTCGTGACAAACAGATCATCACCTACGAGCACGGTTTTTTTGCCAAGCTCGCGCGTGAGCGTCTGCCAGTTCTTCCAGTCGTCCTCGGCCAAACCGTCTTCGATGAGAAGAAGCGGATATTTTTTCACCCAGGCCGCGAGGTTTGCAATCATTTTTTCCGGACGCCAGGCCTGTTTTTTACTCAAAAAATAGTAGCTGCCGCGGCGATAAAATTCCGAAGCCGCGACATCAACGCCCAAAAAAACATGCTTGCCCGGCACCCAGCCGGAGGCGCGTATGGCTGACATGATGAGTTCAAGCGCGCGTTCGTTCGTGACGAGCTCGGGCGCAAATCCGCCTTCGTCGCCGACCGCGGTGGAGTAACCTTTTTGACTTAAGATATTGGCCAAGCTGTGAAAAATCTGCGATCCCATCCGCACCCGCTCCCGCAGGTCGCGGTGGCGCGGGATAATCATGAATTCCTGAACCGACAAGCCGTTGTTCGCGTGGCGACCGCCGTTCACGATGTTAATCATGGGCACCGGC
>CAYHTX010000044.1:0-8138 GCA_964359615.1 uncultured Gammaproteobacteria bacterium
GGCCGGCCGCGCGCTGCGCGCGCTGTCGGTACGGCCCTCGGTAAGAACCCTGGGCTCGTCGCGGTTCCGTGTCACCGTGTTGTTCGAAAGAGCGGGCAGGTCGGGAACTACGCGCTGGGGAGACGGAGGAAAATTGCGCTGTTGCGGAAAGAAGGAGTATGTATCAGGAGCGGGAAGGTTGATGGAAGAAAATTTTTTGTCGGCTTAGTCCGAAAAACTCGTAAAAAATATGCTCCTAGATAAACAGCAGTTCAGTCTCATTATCCTTATCGCCGTCGTTGTCGGCGGACTATCCGGCGCTGTCGTTGGACCATTCGCGATTGATATGGAGCGGAGCGGTTCACCTGGCATATTGTCGACCAGTGAGTCTGGTACGCTCCAAGAAACTTCGTATACCGACGAGGAGTCGGCGGTGGTGGACGTCGTCCGGCGGACAAACCCAGCAGTCGTAAATATCGGGATTTTTGAGAAGGCGTCGAGTGTCGTCGGGCGCGGGAGCAATACCTTCCCGTTTGATGATTTTTTTGGCCCCGGGTTTCCTTTCGAGTTTGAGGCGCCTGAATCGGCTCCGCCGGCGGGGAGCGAGGAGGGTGAACTTCAGCAGGTCGGCGGCGGGAGTGGGTTTCTCGTGAGCGATGACGGTCTGATTGTCACGAACCGGCATGTGGTTGCCGATGAAACCGCGACGTATAAGGTAACGCTTGCCGATGGCAAGGAATATGACGCGACGGTTTTGGCGAAAGATCCCGTGCTCGATGTGGCGCTCATGAAAATTGAGGCCACTGGACTCCCGACACTCAGTCTCGGCAATTCAGACAATCTTTACATCGGACAAACCGTGATCGCGATCGGGAACGCACTCGCTGAATTTGGCAATACGGTGACGCGCGGTGTCGTCTCCGGCATCGGCCGGCGCGTCGAGGCTGGGGATCGGCGGGGGGGATTTAGTGAGGTTATTGACGAAGCGATTCAGACGGACGCAGCCATCAATCCGGGCAATTCCGGCGGGCCGCTCCTTAACCTGGCGGGCGAGGTGGTCGGGATCAATACGGCGGTGTCGAGTGAAGCGCAGTCAGTCGGGTTCGCGATTCCCATCAATAGTGTGAAGCGAATTATTGAAAGCGTGCAGAAGACCGGCCGGATTGTGCGGCCATGGCTCGGGGTTCGGTACCAGGTGGTGACGCCGCGCCTCGCTGAAGCGAACAATCTCCCGGTGAATTATGGCGCGCTTATTCTCCGCGGCCAGTCTCCCGATGAACTCGCGGTGGTGCCAGGCTCGCCAGCCGACAAAGCCGGTCTTGAAGAAAACGATATCATTCTCGAGATTGACGGCAAAAAACTCGAAGACAAAGATTCGCTCGCGAAACTGATTGGAGAGAAGAATATAGGCGATGATGTGGCGCTCAAGGTTTTGCATGATGGAAAAGAAAAAGAAGTAGCAGTGAAACTCGAGGAGTTTCCGGTAGAGAAAGAGTAACCTGGATTATTTTAGATCCATGTTTTTATGCCTGAACGAAGAAGATTAAGACGACGCGATCTTATTATCGGCGGAGCGATGGCGACAGCCGGCGCACTGGTAGGTGTAGATCGCTTACGAAAAACAGGTGACGTGCCAGAGACGATAACGACTGGGACTGACGGGTCGGCTCCTGAACCTACGCCTCTCAACCCTGCAACTCAAGGGGAGGGCGCGGAGACAGCGACATCTGCTGAGGCTTCTTCGAATGAGCCGATTGAAACTGAAACGCCAGAACGAGAGAAGAACTATGATCATTTAGTAAAAGCCGTGGAGATTGCGTTTCCCGGTATTCACGAATGGCCGGAAGGGTTCGGTGCGAGGGAATTTTATGATACCATTCAGCCTGGTGACTATTTTTACCGCATTGATCGGGACGTACGCGGCGGACCGACCTTTCAGGTGGAGCAGTTAAAACGTCGGGGCAGTCCGGAATATGCTGAGGATGTGCTTGCGGTTGACGTCCAGGTTGATGAGGATGGCAAACAGACGTATCATTTCGAGTCCGGGCATGGGAGAAATCCCGATCAAGAATTTTTAAGTGGACTGACGGATGAGGAGCTTGAGAGAGCGCTTGACGAACGGTTTCGCTTATTTGGGATCGAGGAAGGACAGTTTTTGGAGGATGATGACATAGAGGAGGAAGCGTTAGCCGCGGCCATGGAGAAGTATCGGAAGTTTTATGAAGGCATGGAGGCGCTGAATGCGCCTATTCCCGGCGCCAAGAACGACGGATCAAATGAGGACAATATTCGGAGCGTACAAATTTTTATTCAACGTCGTAGAGAATTTATTCAGTATTGCGACGCGCTGGATGCGGCCACCGGGCAGCCGAATTTTTTTCTTGATCCTTGGACAAGAAAAAAGATGAATGATGAGATACGGAATTATGAACAAATCCTGGAGCATTTACGAAAGCCGTCTTCTTCCGAGTAACCGAATGACCAATACTATGTACAAACGCACCAAAATCGTCTGCACGCTCGGACCGTCGTCTGAGTCGGCCGAAACTATCGCGAAACTCGTCGCATCCGGCATGAACGTGGCGCGGCTCAATTTTTCCCACGGCACGCATGAGAACCACTTGGAGATTTTGACACGCGTCCGCGAGGTCGAGAAAAAAACTGGCGAGCCGATCGCCGTGATTCAGGATCTGCAGGGGCCGAAAATCCGGGTCGGCGTGCTCCCGCCTGAGGGGATTGCCCTGGCCCAGGGCGGCATGATTGATTTCGATACCGCGCTCGTGGCCGCTACTCCGGGCGTTATCCCGATTGATTATCCGAAACTCCATGAAGAAGTGCATGCCGGGGAGAGGCTCCTCCTCCATGACGGACGCGTTGAGACCAAGATCGTGCGCGTCGCTGGCACGAGGATTAATACCGAGGTCATCGTCGGCGGGCTCGTGACGTCGCATAAGGGGATCAACGTACCGGATTCTGAGCTCGTTGTCCGCGCTCTGACAGAAAAAGATAAAGAAGACTTGCGTTTCGGCGTCACGCACGGCGTGGATTTTGTCGCCGTGTCCTTTGTCCGAAACCCTGACGACATTCTCGACGTGCGGTATACGATCAAGCAGTATGAGGAAGAACTAGGGTTAAAGTCCGAGCAGCCGATCCGGATCATTGCGAAAATCGAGCGCCACGAAGCCGTGAAAAACATTGATGCTATTCTCGACGTCGCGGACGGGATCATGATCGCGCGCGGGGACCTCGGGGTCGAGATCCCTGAACAAGATGTGCCCTTGGTGCAGAAAGAACTCATCGGCAAGGCCATGGCGGCCGGGAAACCGGTCATCGTCGCGACGCAAATGCTCGACTCGATGCAGGAAAACCCGCGGCCGACACGCGCCGAGGTCTCAGATGTCGCGAACGCAGTCATCGATCACACCGATGCGGTCATGCTCTCGAACGAAACCGCGACTGGGAAATACCCGGTCGAAGCAGTCGAAACCATGCGGGATATTATCATACGAACCGAAAGTTCGATTTATGATGATTTTCATATCCGTGAACATACCGGGAAGAAAGAAAAGATAGACGATATCATCAGCGAACTCTCGCGCCTCCTCGCCGAGCGCGTAGCAGCGAAAATTATTCTGGCAGCTTCCATCTCAGGTGAAACCGCGCGGATCATCAGCCGCTACCGGCCGGAGTTACCCATCGTCGTCGGCACTGGCACGGATCGGGTGCGGCATCAGCTGAATCTTTCGTGGGGCGTGGTGCCGTTCCCCCTCGAGACCTGTAACAGTATTGAAGAGCTCGCCGAACGCTCGATGGTCTACCTCAAGCAGGAAAAAATCATAGCTTCAGGCGATAAAATCATTATCGTCGCCGGCGAGCCGGTCGGACACGCCGGACATATCAACCTGCTTGAAGTCAGGGAGGTGGGGTAAGATTGACAGATCCCTCTCGACTACTTTATTTGACAAAATCGTTGCTTGCTTGACAGCTGCAGGGCGCATCCGTATACTCGATATATTACTCTTCAATATCTTTAAGTCTTTTATGAAAAAATTTTTTCGCGTTTTGCTTTCTTCCATTGTGATCATCTCACAGCTTGCCCCCGCCACTTTTGGCGCGCTCCCGGCCGCGGCCGCGACGGTTGAGCCGCAGACCGCGTTGCCGCCAATCGTAGAGAGTAAACCGCGCTTGACTCCGCGCGCAGATTCAGACAAACCATTGCCCGAAACTGCGCATCGAGTTGAGGTAGATAACCCCATCCTTCTCAATGCCGAGGCGCGCTCTCTATTGCGCCGCGCAGAAGACGCGCAGCCCACGCTTCGCTTCATTGAAAAGCGGTCGCTCAAAGCCCAGCCACTGCGTTCAATTAAAAGATCCACTCTGCAGGATCTTATCCGGAAAGCGCTGGGCGTGGCCGATGTCAATGCCGCCGTGGCCGGCACCCCGTTTGTTGAATATTACGACGGTATCGAAGAGCATGATGTTGATTTTGCCGCGTATTATTTGTCGCAAGTCCAAAATGTCGACGGTTCTTTTTTGGTTGGCTCTCTGTCCGATTATCTGCGTTCGGCCGAGGTGGCTCTTCTCATGACAGAATTCAACATTGTCGGGAGTGATAGTTATTCAACCCTTCTCAATTATCTTGACACCATACCAGTTTCTACGACCGGCGAAGAGGCCATGCAGGCCAGGATTCGTTTTGGACTGGGCCAATCGACCGGCGCGACGATGGCCACCATTCTCGGGAGGCAAAACACTGATGGCGGGTTTGGTGCGCTTTGGGGCTATGCGAGCGATCCCTTAACCACGGCCGAAGTCGCTTTGGCGATTGGGGTGACCGGCGAGGGTACCCCGGAAGATCTGGCGCAAGCGCTCGCCTCCATAACCGGCAGCATCGAACCAGACGGTGCCATGCGGCTTACTCCTGGGAGTGATCCGTCGTATTACCTCATGAACAAAACTCTGCAATCGCTGGCGCCATTTCGGGCATATTCAGTTTCCGATGGCACCACTTCCGTTTCCGTGCAGAGCCGGATTGATTTGGTATTGTCTTTTTTGCGTGCGCGGTACAGCGATACCACGGAACGGTTGTACGGCACTAGTGACGCGATTGATTATGCCATGACCGCGTATTCGTTTGACCTGTACGATGTTCATAGCGATACGGCGGAAGCGCTCGCGAATTATGTGCGAGACAATCAAAATCCAGACGGCAGTTTTGGCGCGTCCTTAGCCGCAACTATCGAATCCATGAGAGCGCTCGCGGCGCCGGACGTGCGGGTATCAGGACTCGCTGCCGCAGGGACGCTCGTGAGCGGCGCGGCGCCGAGTATGACTGTGACTATCGAGAACATCGGCTATCGGGCAGCTACCGGGGCCACACTTCATGCGTTTATTGAGAATTATGGTATAGGTACTAACCTTGATCTTTCTCCAGTCCTTCCGTTGGCTCCCGGGGAAGCGGTGGTATTCGAGGTAAACAATTTTTTTTCTGGATACCGGCTTTTAGGAGACATGAATGTGAAAATTTTTGTTGAAACTGGTAGTGATCGTCAGGTGGAAAATAATTGGCGGGAAAACCTTTTTTCGTTTGCCCCATCACCCGCCGGCACGCCGGCATTGCCGCTGTTTTTTACAGCGCTCCAATCAATCGATCCTGTCTACCCGGACGGAATGCACGTCGCCTGGCGGTCGAGAAATGACAGCAACCGTTCAGCCTGGGCGATTTTGTTTCGCGAGATGAATACTCCGACGTGGTATTATCTGCTTATAGACTCGACATGGAATTCTCTCACGCTCTACGGTGATGACTTCGCCGTCAATACGGACTACGACGTGACGGTCGGCGCAGTCGACACGAACGGGTACCTCCTCTACGATACCAGCAACCCCGCGCGCGTCCGCGTGAGCGCTGCCCTAGATCAAAATAACGGCACGGCTGTCGGCTTCGTCACTGACCATGCCGAGCGTCTGCCGTCAATGCAAATTTCGGTGCTAGGCAGCGGCGAACCGACTGATAGCCGTGGCGAATTTCGGTATGAGCTGGTACCGAACGGAAGGCAGCAGGTGGGTGTTGACAGCGCGCGGCCTGAATGGGACAGACTCCTGACTGATGTGGACGTGCCGGCTGGCGGAGAATCAGCCGCGAGCCGCATTTTTACCCGGCTCCGCCAGGATACTGTTCCACCGACAGTATCCTGGTTGACTCTACCGGCAACAGTAAGAAATCTTGAGGAGATCGAGATAGACGTCGCTGCTAATGATGATGTAGCGACGAAAGAAATTGATCTGTATACGGTACAGCCGGGAGATTCAGTCGGGCTCTATATTGGGACGCTTTTCGGGTCTTCCGGACTTTATGAGTGGCTGGTTCCGGATGATCTGCCGGCAGGTAGCGGCTACACGCTCCGTGCCGTGGCACGCGATTATCAGGGCAACGAGTCGGTCCCGTTCGCCTCAAACGAATTTACTATCCTCGAGGATCACATACCGACCGTTGACTTTATGGCTGGGCTTCCGAGGACGATCGCGCCGGGCAGAACCATGATGATCAGCGTCAATGTCTCTGATGATGTCTCGGTCACTGAAGTTGATTACTCATACTTTTCGCCTCTTGACGGCGCGTGGCACAGTATTGGAACTGGGGCAGGGCCTGGTGGGGGGAGTGGTGGAGCTTTTTATGATTGGGTTGTGCCAGACACCCTCGCACCCGGCGTTGGGTATCGTGTGCGGGCCGTGGCGCGTGATAATCGCGGCCAAGTGTCGGCACCCTATGATTCGCCAGTATTTACGGTGGTAAATAGCCCGCCAAGCGGCGCGATCCTGATTCCCGAACTCACGAACGGAGAATGGACGCTCGGGCGGAGCTACGTGGTCAATTTTGATGTGACTGTTCCAAATGGTCTATCATATATCTCTGACGTGCGGCTATATCGCGATGGCAATTTGGATTTTCTTGACAATCCGCCGGCAGGGGCGACCAGTTTCACGCATACGCTTCCGGCGATTTCCGCCTATATTGCGGCTGACGCCTGGTTCACCGCGAGCGTCTGTGATGTCTATTATAATTGCACCACCATCGAATCGAGCCATTTCGCGACTGCCATGCCGAGGCCGATCATTCGACTAGCCGATAGTTTAGGGAATGAAATCGCAAGCTCAGGGAGCGCTGTCATCACGTTGCCGGATGTCTGGGTCGGTGCGACGACGAGCGTGCGCATCTTGATTGAGAATACTGGCGGAGCTGCTCTGGTCCTGAATAACGGCGCGCCGTTCACATTTTCCGATCCAGCCCAGACCGATTTCTTGTTCGCGGAAATGCCGGCGCTGTCCATTGCGCCAGGCGGTGAGAGCGCGCTCACTGTCCTGTTCCAACCGACCGCAACCGGTACGAAGTCAGTCGAATTGTCGTTCACGACGAATGATTCTAACCGGAGTTCGGTAAATCTCACTTTCAGCGCTCTCGCGGTTCAGCCGCCTCCTTCCAGGTTTATTTCTTTGACCGTCGACAAACCCACTGTCCTAACCAACGAACTTGACATCCAAACCGCCCGCCTCACCATCGAATCCTACCGCCCCAACGACATCACCGACCTGCGCATCCGCGTCAACCGTTCTAATACCGTCACCCAACCCACCCGCGGCCTGTTCCAGGCGACCGTCACGGGCGGCGTGGCCACATTTGCCGAGTATTACTCGAACAACAACTACGGCAACCAATACGTCACCCTCCAAACCACTGGCCCCAACGCTTCCGAGCGCATCGTTGACAGTGTGAACCACACCGTCACATATATCTTCCGCTGGACTATCTCTCCCACCTCTGGCGCCATTGCCGACTCTGACATCTCCTACTACTGGTTAGAACCAACCAACAACAAAACCGTGGCCTGGACGCTCGTCAACACCAACTTCGTGACCGAGTATGTTCCATCGGCCACCGGCAGTACCTTCCAATCACTCACCGTTGACAAACCACTCGTTTACACCGACGAAGTGGATGTCCAAACCGCCCGCCTCACCATTCGCACGCCCCGTCCCGACGACATCACTGATTTACGCCTCCGCGTCAACCGCGCCAACACCTCGCAGAACCCAAGCAGGGGGCTTTTCCAGGCAACTGTCGCCGGTGGCGTGGCCACCTTTGCCGAATACTACTCGCC
>CAYHTX010000045.1:0-8062 GCA_964359615.1 uncultured Gammaproteobacteria bacterium
TTTGCAAAACCGGTCTCATTTGAGATAATAAAGTACCCAGGCGTGTCGAGCGGCAGACCGAGGGCGCGTTCGATGTCGCGGGTGACATAGACTACGGGGTGAGTTTTGAGAGCCTCTTCCAGAGAGTTCATAGTTTTAGAGAACTATATCAATTTCAAGACGATTTTTCAAGGATCGTTATGGATCAAAAACAATTATGGCTAGGCAAGTGGAAAAGAATCCCAACGAAATTGCCACCGACCAATTTTGCCCGCCGGGCGTATAGAGTAATTGAGCAAGGAGGTCATAAGACACTCCTCGAATTAGGTTGTGGTAATGGGCGGGATTCAATTTTCTTTGCTCGTAAAGGACTCAAGGTCACAGCGGTTGATTTTTCCAAGAGCGGTCTTGGCGAGTTGGAAGCATTAGCGAATAAAAAGAGGCTTACGAACATAAAGACGGTAGAACAAGATATATCTCGATTAAAGTTTAAACCCAATTCATTCGACGTTATTTACGCCCATCTTAGTCTCCATTACTTTGATGATAAAACAACAAAAAATATCTTCCATAACCTTCATTCGATACTGAAGAAGGGTGGGTTACTTTTCGTCAAATGCAAATCGACAGACGACGCGCTGTTTGGTCAAGGGAGGAAGATTGGGGAGAATATGTATCTCTTGCGTGACCATATCCGGCATTTTTTTAGTAAAGAGTATATGCTTTCGCTTTTGCCAGAGTTTGATACGGTGAATGTCCGTAAGACTGCTTCGATATATTTTAAATACAGGAGTTCATTTGTGGAAGCAACTGCGAAGAAATAGGGATGTATTTATGAACGAACTCTACACCCAACTCAAACAATTCGGCCACGTCAAACTCAACGAACCAATGAGCAAGCACACTACGTTTAAGATCGGCGGGTCGGCGGATGTCTTTTTAAGCATTGATTCCACTGAAAGTGTTGTGGGTGCGCTGAAGTATTTGGATGGAGAAGGCGTGTCGTATTTTATCTTGGGCGGGGGGAGTAACATGTTAGTGAGGGATGAGGGATACCGGGGGGTTGTGATCCGTATTCAGACATCAGACATCAGGCATCAGACTTCAGACATTGTACAAGCCGATGCCGGATGCGCGACGGTCGAGGTCGCGCAGAAATCCATTGCTGCCGGACTCACGGGGTTTGAGTGGGGTGTGGGCGTGCCCGGGACGATTGGGGGAGCAGTGCGCGGGAACGCCGGGGCAATGGGTGGCGAGATGAGGGATGTGGTGGAGAGCGTAGAAATATACCAGGACGGGGAAATACGGACATTGGGACTCCCGGACATGAAATTTGGGTATCGGGAGAGCGTGCTCAAGCATGTTGGCGGGGTGGTGCTTCGGGTATTTTTGAAATTGCAGACGAGTGAGAATACAGAAGGCACGAAGAAAGCGATTGAGTACTTGAAGTATCGGAGTAAAACCCAGCCGCAGGGCTATTCTTCGACCGGCTGCATTTTTAAAAATTACGAATTCAAGAGCGATGCCGAACGCAAAAAATTTCAAGCGCAATTTCCCGATGACCCGGTGGCCGAAGGATTTATCCAGAAAGGCAAAGTCTCGGCAGGCTGGCTCGTCGAAAAGGCCAGCATGAAAGGCGCGAAGGCGGGCAAAGCGCTTGCTTCAGAGCGGCATGGCAACTTCATCGTGAACACCGGCGGGGCGACGGCGGCCGATGTGCTTATCCTTATTGATGAGATCAAGGGGAAGGTGTACGATAGATATGGAATCGAGATCGAGGAGGAAATCCAGATTATTTAACTCTTAACGGGCACGCTATGACCACGAACATCCACGGCACCGGCATCGAGCTTACCGATGCCATCAAGACGTATGCAGAGGAAAAAATGGAGTCGCTCACCAAATTTTTTGATAATATCCAGCAGATCAACATTGACGTCGGAAAACGCTCGAACCATCACCATAAGGGTGAGATTTTTTATGCCGAGGTGAATCTCCATATCCCGGGGCATATGCTCCGCGTCGTGAAAGAAGAGCCGGATTTGTATAAGGCGATCAACAAAGTCAAGGATCATCTCAAAGTCGAGCTCGAAAACATAAAAGAAAAGATGCGGGGGAAGGATAAAGAAGAACTGCGCGGGGCGAAACAGTACCAAGAATAATCGGTATGTCCAAAAGAAGGTTTAGATTTTTTGGGGGAGGCGAATCAGAGCCAAGCGCCACAGAGTCGGGAGAGGCTGAAAACGTCCATGAAATCACGGCTGATGTTATTCGGCGTCTCGATAAAATCTATGAAAATTTTTTTGCGTTGGACGCGCGCATCGAGGCGCTCGACCGTGATGTCGTCGGCCTGGAAGTGGTCAATGCGTTCCGCGAACAGTATGCGAGGCATCTCGAACGATTGGCAGAGGAGACTCGGGGTATGGCGGCGATCGATCCAGCGCGCACAGAAGCCCTGACCGCGCGTTTTGACAAGGCTATAGATCTCGATCGAAGGCTCATGGATTTGCGGGAACTTGATATTCACAAAAAATTATTGGGGAGTGGTGCTAAAGCGACTCTGCCCAAAGGCATCAAGACGCTCACATCGAAAGAGCATCTGAATGCCCTCTGGGCCGCAAGGCGAGAGGCGAAAGCATTGGCTGAACTGCCGCCTGTCCCGAAAAGCGAGCGGTCGAATACGCATGCACCTGAGACGATCCTCGGCGTTCAGGAAGTGAATCTCGAATATCTGCGCAGCCTCATCGGGACGGCTGAGCTACTTTGTCGGATGCTTTCACCGAAGACAAAGGATGAGACTCACGAAACATCGCAGACCGGCACTGACATCGAAGATTCTGGAGAATTTAACACGCGCCTGGCATACGAGGCGGTTGATCCGGCGCTCATCACTCCGCGGCAAAAGGCGCTGGCCGTATCATCTGTCGAGCACTTGCGCGCGTGGGCAAGAGGCATGAATGCGCTCACTGATGATGAATCGCTCTCAGACGACGAACAGGAAAAAATAAATGCCGAAGCACAACAACGTCTTCAGTACGCGCGAAACATTGACGGGACGCTCCGCGAATGGTTGGACACGAAAGGCCAGGTTATGAAAGTGGGGGATGCTCTCGACAAGATAGTGGAGGAGGCGAGGCTGGCTGTGTCATCCCGGGAGTCCAAACTCGCAGGTATTCGGACAATTCATGAAACGATCATGACAGCAAAAAATGACGCCGGGTGGAACGAGGCGTTCGAGGCGCTCGGAGCCGCCGAGGCGGCGCTATCCGGTGAAGCTCGAACCGTGGCAGGCGACGTGAAAAAGCTCAGCCATGAGCTCATGGACGAGACAAAATATCGTGATCCGGATTTCATCCTTCGGGTGGAATCTCTTGTGAATATCGTCGGAGATAAGCGGGCGGAGACGACGCTCGTGCCGCTCGCCGGCCTTCAGGCGGCAGAACGAGCGTTTGACGACGCATGTGAGCGCACAAAAAAATTTCTGCACCAGCCGGAGACGAAGGCCGTCGCTCGGAAGCTGGATCGCGAAGCGAGGGAACGAAAAACGATTGAGGCGGCGAAGCGGGAAATGCGGGAAATTTTCGGCGAGAATTTTTTTGATATTGATGATGTGCGGGAGGCGCTGACGCTCGAAGACGGGAGAAGCCTCGTGGCTCTAAAACCGGAGGAGGAGCATGAGTTATATCTCCAATTAGCGGCGAAAATACGCGAGAGAGAGGTTCAAACTTTTTTGAATCAGCTAAAAAAAGAGTCGCAGTTGAGACGCGAGTATTTGTGCATGTTTGTCCCTCAAGGAATAACGACCAGACGTTTATGTCGTGATGTGGGGACTGATATGGAAAAAAGAGGACAGGGGCGGTTGGTTTCCTATAGGGACGAGCTGTTTGCACCTGATCAACCAGGACAGGCAAACCAACTGCTTCCGGAAATTGAAGCCGAACGGCAGACCGAATTGTCGTCTGGATGGCTTTTCATGCCAAAGGAGCCGCTCAAACCAGATAAGTACCGTTGGGCCGAAAATGAACAGTGGCCTTTCGGTAATACGGAAAAAACTCTTGGCCTCACCACTTCATTACTGCATGGACCTTTTCAACCAAGGCTGGTCATATACCGGGCACTCATTATTTTTCGTTCATCGCGGGAGAGGATTCTGCAAACTTCATTTGAGGCGACTTGCTGTACTTTTGTTAGTCCTCAGGGTCTGCGGCGAGTACTTGTCGGTGATTTTACCAAAGGAGATGGACTTGTGATATCGGCCAAACTCACGGCAGGACATGGGGGAGACCCTGATAATTTCCAGAAGGTCTCATTCTATCGTTAGGTCCTAGTACCTATAGACAGATGGAAGAGAAAAATGATACCATACGCCAGCTATTGGCTTTGTTTTTATGTCATTCCTCACCAAAATTTTCGGTGATCCGAATGCGAAGGTGGTTCAGTCGCTCCGGCCGACGGTTGATAAAATCAACAACCTTGAGCTGTCATTTCAAGCGCTCACGAACCAGGCCCTGAAAGGCAAAACACAAGAGTTTAAGGATCGCATTGCGAAAGGTGAGACGCTTGATGATATCCTCCCTGAGGCGTTTGCGACCGTCCGCGAGGCGAGTAAGCGCACGACCGGCATGCGGCATTTTGATGTGCAACTGATCGGCGGCATGGTTCTACACCAGGGGAAAATTGCGGAGATGCGGACCGGTGAAGGCAAGACGCTCGTCGCAACGCTGCCGACCTACCTGAATGCGCTCACGGGCAAAGGCGTGCATGTGGTGACGGTGAACGACTATCTCGCGCGCCGCGACGCCGTCTGGATGGGACAGATTTACGATGCGCTCGGACTTACGGTCAGCGTGATCCAGAATTTGCGGGTGAGTTACCGATATGATGCGGGGTTGGCCCCCCTCCCTGCCTCCCCCGTAACCCCCCTCTCGACCACACGCAGTGGGGAGATCCCCCCTACTAGGGGGGAGGGATCGGAGATCGATAAAGAACGTGACGCGCTGGGGAGTTTTAAGATCGAATACGATTATCTCCGGCCATGCTCGCGGCAAGAGGCCTACCGGGCGGATATTACCTACGGCACCAATAACGAGTATGGCTTTGATTATCTCCGCGATAACATGGTGCAGAGGCTCTCTGATATGGTCATGCGGCCGGGGAGCGAGATGCACTACGCGATCGTTGACGAAGTGGATTCAATCTTGATTGATGAGGCGCGGACGCCGCTCATTATTTCCGCGCCGGCCGAGGAAGCGGCGAGCCAGTATTACCAGTTTGCGAAACTGACTAAGCAGCTGATCCCGACCGAGGATTACACCGTTGATGAAAAAATGCGCGCCGCGTCCCTCACAGAAAATGGCATAAAAAAATTTGAGACCTGGCTCGGGGTAGAGAATATCTATGTCGAAGGCGGCATCCGCCTCGTCCATCACGTCGAGCAGGCGCTCCGCGCTGAGGTGCTTTTCAAGCGGGATAAAGAATATGTCGTCGACAACGGGGAGATCGTGATTATTGACGAGTTTACCGGCCGAAAAATGCCGGGCCGACGGTATTCCGAAGGGCTTCATCAGGCGATCGAGGCGAAAGAAAGCGTGACCATTCAGCGCGAAAGCCAAACGCTCGCCACGATCACCTTCCAAAATCTTTTCCGCATGTACGGCAAGCTCGCCGGCATGACCGGGACAGCGGTCACTGAGGCGGAGGAATTTGGGAAGATTTACAATCTGGAGGTCGTGGTTGTTCCGACCAATAAAAAAGATGCGCGGACGGATCGCAATGATCGGATCTATCGCACTGAGAAAGCCAAGCAGAAGGCGATCGTCGAAAAAATCAAGGAGGCGCGGGCGACGCAACAGCCGATCCTCGTCGGAACGATTTCCGTTGAAAAAAATGAGGAACTTAGCCGCTATTTGACTGAGGCCGGGATTGACCATGAGGTCTTAAACGCAAAAAATCACGAGCGAGAGGGGGAGATCATCGCCCAGGCCGGACGTCCGGGAGCCGTGACCCTCGCCACGAACATGGCCGGGCGCGGTGTCGACATCAAGCTCGGCGGCGTACCGGCTGAGCCGGGTGCCGGAGAGGCAGTCGTGGCCGCCGGCGGGCTCTTCGTCCTCGGCACGGAGCGGCATGAATCACGCCGTATTGACAATCAGCTCCGCGGCCGCGCCGCCCGCCAAGGCGACCCCGGTGGAACGCAATTTTTCGTCTCGACCGAGGATGACCTCATGCGCATCTTCGCCGGCGAGCGTCTGAAGTCAGTCATGACGCGCCTCAATGTGCCGGAAGATATGCCGATCGAGCAGGGAATGATCACGAAGATGCTCGAAGCCGCGCAGAAAAAAGTCGAGTCGCATCATTTTGATATCCGCAAACACCTCCTCGAATATGACGATGTTTTGAATAAGCACCGGCAGGTGATTTACGAGCGGCGGAAAAATATTTTGCGTCTGGCAGAGGAGGCCGAGGAAACTGTTGCCGAGTCAAAAGACGAACCGGCGGCAGGGACTTTGACTGATCCTCTTCCTCAGGTGGAAATAGACGAAGAAACGTCTCCGGCTGTTAAAGAGTATCGTTCATATCGCGAGATGATTCTCGACATGATCGAGGCAGAAGTCGAGATAATCGTCGCCGCTCATGCCACCACTGAAATGCACACCGACTGGAATGCGGATGAAATCGCGACCACGGTTCAGGCTCTGTTCTCGGTCACATCCGCTGAAAAGGAAGAGATCATTGCGCGGACGAAGCGGGGCCAAACCAAAGGCGATGATGTCGCTGCCCGCGAAGAACTCGTCCAATATATCATGGAACTCGCCCGCCATTCCTACGAGACCGTCGAAACGCAGGTCGCGGCCGCGGCTCCGACGCCGGACGAAGGGAAGAAGGCCATGCAGGCGATCGAGAAGAGCGTCCTCCTCCGGGCGATTGATACGCTCTGGGTGGATCACCTCGTCGCGATTGACCACCTGCGCACCGGGATTGGTCTGCGCGGCTACGGACAGCGCGATCCGCTCGTCGAATATAAGCGGGAGACGTTTCATCTCTTTAACCAACTCCAGGCCGACATTCAGAAAGACGTGGTCCATTCATTCTTCAAGATTCATTTGGGTCTCCAGCTCGCGCCCAGCATCATGGCGACGGATCGCCTGACGCTCCAGGGCGCAAAAACCGGTGAGTCGCCGAATGCCGGCGGCGCGAGTGCAAAAGCCAAAGCCGATGATGGCAGTAAAATCGGACGCAACGATCCGTGTTATTGCGGGAGCGGTAAGAAGTGGAAGAAATGCCATGGGGCGTGAAAGCTATGCCGCAGCCAACATCCGGACAATTAGGCGGAGTCGAGGCGAAAACGAAGGTCGGCGTTGGGGTTATGGTCATGAGAGGCCGATCGGTTTTGTGCGCCAGAAGGAAAGCGTCCCATGGCGCCGGAGACTACGCGTTTCCCGGCGGACATCTCGAATACCTGGAATCGTTTGAGGAGTGCGCGCGGCGGGAATGCCGTGAAGAAGCGGGGATCGAGATCGAAAATATGCGGTTTGTGCGGCTCTTAAACATGAAGCAGTATGCGCCGAAACACTATGTGGATATCGGCCTTCAGGCTGACTGGAAAAGCGGCGAGCCGAAAAATCTCGAACCCGAAAAATTTGATGCGTGGGGCTGGTATGATATCGCGCATCTGCCGGAGCCGCTCTTCCCGTTTATCCATTCGTACTTTGAGGCGCTCCGCACCGGCCGGAATTATTTTGACGCCTGAATGCACCCGCCGCCTTCCGCCTCCACATACAGCGCTCGGGTGTTGACCTTTTTTCACCTTTTCGGTACAATCGTTGCAACGTATTTGCCCGTATCGGGCGTTCTTCTATGGCGAAACAAAGCATTCAATCGAAACTAAGAAACAAACTGCGCTGGGGTATCTTCGGGATTTTTGCCTTGTTTATCGCTACCGGCACCATCGTTTCCCCCTCGATTTTTAACAGAGGCGTTGACCGGATCAACGCTGTCACAGCCATCGGCCTCCCCAGGATCAAAGACAAACCGTTTACGCTCGGACTCGATCTTCAGGGCGGGGCGCATCTCGTGTACGAGG
>CAYHTX010000046.1:0-3674 GCA_964359615.1 uncultured Gammaproteobacteria bacterium
ATCATCCAGACTTCTAATCAGTTTCCATTCACAATCACCACAAACTCCCCCTTCTCCGGTATCCTCATCCCTATCAGTTCCTCGATCGTCCCCCGATAGACGCTCTCAAACTTTTTCGTGAGCTCGCGGCAGACGCAGACCTGTCTCTCCGAACCGAGAACGCCTCGCAACTCCTCTAAACATTTTTTGATGCGATGACTTGATTCATAAAACGCGACCGTGTACTTGCTCGCTGCGACTTCCTGAAAAAACTTCTGCCGCTTATTCTTATGCGGCGGAAAACCCAGAAATAAAAATTTGTCTGTCGGGAAACCAGAAATGGAGAGAGCAGCGACGACCGCCGACGCGCCTGGAACCGCGGCGACCGAGAGCTCGGGAATCTGACCGCGAAGCTCAGCGATGAGTCGGTTGCCCGGGTCGCTCACCCCCGGCGTCCCGGCATCAGTCACGAGCACCAGGTGCTTTCCCGCCGCGAGCATCTCACCGATCTCGCGCACCTTGCCGGCACCGCTATGCTGGTGATAGCTCATGGTGGGCGTTGTGACCGCATAGTGCGCGAGGAGTTTCCCGGTAACACGGGTGTCCTCGCACAAAATGCAATCCGCATTTTTTAAGACCTCGAGCGCCCGGAGCGTCATATCCCCCAGGTTTCCGATGGGTGTAGCTACTACAGATAACATGCCAGGCATATTGGACGTATAGTACAAGAACTAGCCAAAAAAGGCAATTCTGTGGACGGTAGCCTCCTCGCGCTGACCAGCCTATGCTATACTGGATCCGTATGTCGAAGATTGTTAGACAACTGACAAGTATTTTGCTGTCAATCAGCCTCCTTACGCCTCTCTTTCCGGCGAACGGAGCCGAGTTTAATCCGAATTTTATTTTGAGCGACGAGGAGATGCAAAACGCGGGCTCGATGACGCGCGAAGACATCCAGGCCTTCCTCGACAAGCAGGGCGGATATATCGCGACCCTCCAAACCGAAGACGCCGAAGGAGCACGCCGCACGGTGCCGGACATCATGTATCGCGCGGCCATGGCGTATACCATAAATCCAAAGTATCTCCTCGTGAAACTCCAAAAAGAGCAGAGTCTCGTGACCGACCAGGATCCAACGCAAAAACAGCTCGACTGGGCCACCGGCTACGGCGTCTGCGACAGCTGCACGACGAGCGACCCGGATATTCAAAAATTCCGAGGCTTTGGCAAACAGGTGGACAATGCCGCCGGCATCATCCGCTGGTACTATGACCATGTCTCGAGCGAGGACTGGATCAAGCGCGCGAACACCGAGTACCAGATTGACGGCCGATCCGTCATCCCGGCTAATCTCGCCACCGCCTTTCTCTACACCTACACGCCGCACCTTCATGGCAACCAAAATTTCTGGAATCTCTGGCAGCAGTGGTTCGATCAGGTCTACCCGAATGGCACACTCATGAAAACGGCAGCTGACCCGACCATCTATGTCATCCAGGATAAAAAACGCCGGCCGATCACATCTATGACCGCGCTCGTGACGCGCTACGACCCGAAGCTCATCGTGACGGTCCCGGAAGGAGAAATCGCGCGCTACGCCACCGGCGCACCGATCTCGCTCCCGAACTATTCCATCCTCCATTCCGGCGGCACCTACTACCTCCTCGACTTCGACACCCTCCGGCCATTTGCGAATTACGATGTCGTCAAAAGTTTCGGGTACAACCCGGATGAAATTATCGAGGCCACACCACTCGACATCGCCGGACTCGAGGTCGGCATGACCATCGAGAACCTGAACGCCTCGCCGCGCGGCCGTATTGTGCGACTGGCCGAGACCGGACAGCTTTATTATGCCAAGGACCAATTTTTCCACCCGATGCCTGACGAGGCGGTCGTCAAAACCAATTTTCCGAATCTGCCAATCGAATCCGCGACCATCTCCGATCTATCCTCATTTGAGCAGGGTCCCATGCTCACCTTCAAAGACGGTACGCTCATCGGCATCCGCGGGTTCAACAAAATTTATGTGATTGACGTCGGGAAGAAACGCCACATCGCCTCGGAAGACGTCTTTACCGGACTCGGCTATTCGTGGGATAATATCGTCTGGACCGATGAACTGACCGGCAGTCTCCACCCGACAGCCGAGCCGATTTATCTCCGGCCGGCGCCCGCACCGACGACGCAGGTCGCGAACCAAAATCTCCCGCTCACGGCTTCGCCGGACGACATCGTGCCAGGTTCGGCGACGACGACTCCACCGATTGTTTCCCCAACCACCAACGAATTTGTCGGCGACAAACAATTTGACACCGCGATCGAGACCTACCTCGTCGCTGACTATGCCACTGGCGAAGTTCTCGCCGGCAAAAACATTGATTTCGTCCATCCGGCGGCGTCACTCACCAAAGTCGTCGCGGCCTACCAGATGCTCCTTGAGGGACTCACCCTCTCGCGGAGCGTGGCCTACGATCCCCTCATCCATAAAGTAGATGACCGATTCCGTATCGTGCCTGGCGAATCGCTCCTCCACGAACACGTCATGTACACCATGCTCGTCTCGTCATTCAATACCCCGGCCCGTATGCTCGAAAAGCAGGTTGAGCCGGATGAGATCGCGTTCGCCGCGCGCATGACAGACTCAGCGAGAAGTCTGGGACTCACGCAATCAACCTTTACCGAACCGTCCGGCCTCGACACCGGAAATCGAACGACCGCACGCGAGTACCTCGCGCTCTACACCTGGGCGACCAAAGACACCGATATGCGGCGCATCCTCGGCCTCAAAAGCTACGAATATCTGGAACTCCGGGATCTCGACGGCAAACCGCGCCACTATGACGATAATAGCAACGACCTCATGGCGAAAACCGATCTCCCATTCACGATCGTGACCAGTAAAACCGGCTACCTGCCGGAGTCCGGCTACCACCTCGCGATGCATATCGAACGCGCGAGTGATAAAAAACAATTTATCGTTATTACCATGGGCAATCGCAAATCGGCCGACCGGTTTCGCGAACCCGAACGCTTCGCCCGCTGGGCGATCGAGCAATTTTAATATGTCGCTCGTATTTGCGGCCGTCACGCCGCACCCGCCGATTCTCATTCCGACGATCGGTAAAGCCGAGCTCGCGACCATCGCCAATACCAAAGAGGCCATGGAAAAACTCGAGCAAGAATTTTATTTAGCGAAACCCAACGTCGTCCTGATTATCTCGCCGCACAGCAGTATTTTCCCCGACGCTTTTGCTGTGAACGCGCACACGCGCTTCGTCTCAAATTTTGAGGCCTTTGGTGATTTGTCAACAAAAAGGGAGTGGGCCGGAGCGCCGGACGTCGCGGCGAAAATCGCTCATCTCGCAAAAAAAATACAGGTGCCGGTCCAGCTCGTGAGCGAAAGCCGACTCGATCATGGCGCCTCGGTCGCTCTGTCATATCTCACGACCCACCTTCCGGAAACAAAAATCGTGCCCGTCGGCTACAGCGCGCTCTCACCGGCCGAGCACATCCGCTTTGGTGAACTTCTGAAAGACGTCATCATGCAGGAGGACAAACGTATTGCCCTCATCGCCTCCGGGGACCTCTCCCACTGCATCACCGGAAACGCTCCGGGCGGCTATCGCCCGGCCGGTAAGCAGTTCGATGAAGCGTTTATCGAACACCTCGAAGCAAAAAATGTGAGCGGACTC
>CAYHTX010000046.1:3684-8010 GCA_964359615.1 uncultured Gammaproteobacteria bacterium
TCGTAACTGAAGCGGAAGAGTGCGGGTATCGCTCGACACTCATCGCGCTCGGGGTCATGAAAAATATGCAATACGCCTTCAAAAAGTATTCGTACGAATGCCCCTTCGGCGTCGGCTACCTCGTGGCTCAATTTTCCTTCTAAGGCAGTTCTGTGATTGCGGATATTATTCCTCTGACGCGGTTACCGAGCGGGGTGAACGTGTTCTCATATCTCGTACCGAGCGAGCTCGAAAAAAAAATCAGCATCGGACAACTGGTGGTCATTCCTTTCCGTCATTCAAGCATTTTTGGTTTGGTGGCGAAAATGCGCAAGGAAGGCCGCGCGGCTGTTCAAGGCCAGCCGCTGAAGGCGATCGCATCACTGGTCCATCCGGTTCCATTCCTCTCCGAGAGACACATCTCATGTATCGAGACGATGAGCGCTTGGTACCATACGTCGCCGAGTGTGATCGCTCGCATGTGTCTGCCGCCGCTCCAGAAACGCAAACTGCCCCAGGCGACACTTGCGCCATTTCTGACTCCTCCCAGTCGAAGAGCGGCCGATCGTCCGCCCGCATTTGTTCTCTACGACAAGACGTCTCACGCTGCCGAGATTGCGAGACTCACGAGCGGGACAACGCTCATTCTTGTCCCCGAAGCTTCGCTCATTCCCGAAGTACAGGCGCTGCTCCCACCTGATGAGGGGAATACGTACATGACGTGGCACAGCCAGCTCAGCGTGAAAGAACAATTTGAACGCTGGCTCAAGGTTCGAAACGGAGAGGCCACTGTTGTCGTCGGAACGAGGAGCGCAATTTTTTTGCCCTTTCCAGAACTTAGCGCCATCCTCATCGACTATGAGCACAAGGAAAACCATAAGCATTGGGACCAGACCCCTCGATTTCATATAAAAGATGTCGCTGCCGAGATCGGACGATTATTCGGCGCCGTGCAGTACCACTTGAGTTACATCCCGAGTAGCGATACCTACTATAACATCCATAAACGCGGCATCGTCGGCTCCACGAATATCCCAAAATATGTCCTCCAGTGCATCGTTGATATGCGCGAGGAACGCCGAGGCGGGAACTATTCGCTCTTCGCGGCCCGCGTCTCGGCTGCCATTGCGTCAGCTCGCGAAGATGTCTTTCTATTTATCCAGCGCCGCGGTTTTGCCTCATCCGTCGGCTGTCGCGATTGCGGCTATGTGGCGCGCTGCGCCACCTGCACCCAGGCGTATACCTACCATGATGCCGACCGGACGCTCCGCTGCCACTACTGCCGGAGCACGCTGCCTCTCTTTGCCGCCTGTCCGACCTGTGGGTCGACGCTCGTCACGCTCCACGGAGCGGGTACGGAGCTCGCTGAGAAAACCGTCCGCAGTATTCTCGAGGGGAAAAATACCCACGACGTTATCCGCATCGACGGCGAAGAACCCGCGGCGCCTCCGGTCGAAGGCCGCCCGCGATTCCTGATTGGGACGGAGATGGCGTTCCCGATCGTACGCTGGGCAGCAACCGAGACGATCATCTTTATTGATATCGACAAACAACTGGCACTGCCGGAATTCCGAAGCAGCGAACATGTCTGGCAGCTCATCCACGAAGCGCTCTTTCGCAAGAAAAAAGACGCCGCCTTCTATGTACAAACACACGCGCCGGATCATATCGTGCTCCGTTCCCTCAGAGAGCCTGACCGTTTTTATCGAACTGACTTGCAGGCGCGTAAACTCGTCGGGCTGCCGCCCTATTCGTATATCGCGCGCTATCTGGTCGGCCACAAGAGCCGCGAGCGAGCAAAACTGTCTGCTGAGACGTTTTTCCATAAGATGTCGAACATCTTGACAAATGAGGCGAAACCCCTTACCCTCGAAGGCCCTTTCGAGACGCAGCCGCCCTTTTATCGCAACGTCTTTTGGTATACAATACTCGCGAAGTTTGACCCTGTCGGCTGGCCGGATGATCTCGCCTGGCTCAATCACCATGTTCCGCCCGAATGGAAAGTTGACCCCAATCCCCTTTCTCTTTTGCAGCCGTGACTCACATAGCACGTAACACAAAATTTTTAACGATCGAAACAACCGTGCATCGGTACATGATGCAAGGTAAATGTTACATGCTACATGATTCATGATACATGAAATATGTCCCTCCCGATTGTAAAGCTCCCCACCGCGTCACTCCGTGAACGGTCAAAAGAGGTTGACCGTGATTTTTTGTGTCTGCCGGAAACGCAGGCGTTCATTGACGCCATGATCCCGACCATGTACGACGATGATGGCATCGGTCTCGCCGCGCCGCAGGCGGCTCGGAATATCCGGGTGTGCGTCATCGGCAAGGAGGCGGATAAAAGCCTGACCGACGACCTTGTCCTCGTGAATCCGGTCTGGATCAAAAATAGTTCGAAGACGCACACGGATTACGAAGGCTGTCTCTCGGTGCCCGGCACGTTCGGCAAAGTGAAGCGCTATACGGACATTCATGTTGACGCCTGGGACCGCCGCGGTCGTCCGCTATCATTCGAGGCCAGAAAATTTTTTGCGCGGGTGGTTCAGCACGAAGTGGACCATCTCGACGGCATTCTTTTCATTGATAAAGCGACCGACATCTTTGAACAAACACCTGAGGAGCGGGCGGAGTATAAGAAAAAGCGAGGGAGCGATGCCCGGAAATCCATTTGAACCACGTATGCAAAAAATCTCGGCCGTTTTCTTCGGTACGCGTGAATTCGCGGCCACCATCCTGAAGGGTCTCATTGACAGTCCCGTTATTGATATCAGGCTCGTCCTGACGCAACCCGACCGTCCGGCAGGGCGTACGCAGGCGATCGAAGCGCCGCCGGTCAAGATCATGGCCACGAATCATGGACTGCAGGTCGAGCAGCCGCCTTCGCTCAAAACCTATGCGCTCCCCAAAGCCGCCTATGACATCGGCATCACGGCAGAGTACGGTCTCCTCATCCCGAAACACGTCCTCGAATCTCCGCGGCACGGCATTCTGAATGTCCACACCTCGCTCCTCCCGAAATATCGCGGCGCTTCCCCCATCCAGTCAGCCATCCTAAACGGGGACACCGAAACCGGCGTGACCATTATGAAAATAGACGTGGGACTCGACACCGGCCCCATTCTTCTCCAAAAAAAAATCCCCATTCATGAGCACGAATCGTTTGGTGAGGTGGAAAAAAAACTCGCGCAGCTCGGCGTGTCGCTCCTCTACGAAGCGATCCCGGCCTATATTGACGGACGGCTCGTCCCGGTGCCGCAAGAGCACGATCAGGCGACGGCCTGCCGCGAACTCACTCGTCGGGACGGCCAAATAGATTGGCAAAAATCGAGTACCGAAATCTACAATCAATACCGCGCGCTCGCCCCCTGGCCTGGCGTCTGGAGCGTATGGCAGGGAAAACGCGTAAAGTTTTTAGAGATTGAGCCGCTCGGAGACCGCCTCCCGCCGGGAGCGGTGCGGGCGAAAGACGGAACGCTCCTCGTCGGCTGCGCCGGCGGATCAGTTGAGATAAAAAAAATTCAGCTCGAAGGCAAGAAGGCAATGAGTGCCGCTGACTTTATCCACGGATACGGCGAAGAGCTCGAACACGCTATTTTTGGCACATGACGCCTATGCGCGAACGCAGTCGGCACTCGCTCTCACACTTTCAGCATGGATTCAATCCGTCCACGTACCGCGACCTCAGCATGTGGACAGGCGTGTACGTGATGGCGAGAGTGCTTTCGTATTATCTCAGTAGCCATTCCCTCCTCAGCGCGTCACTGACGTCGGCGATAATCGTTTTTTTTCTTTTCTTAACGATAAAAGACCAGCGCTATGGGCTCATGTTTGTCGTGACAGAACTCATGCTCGGCGGCAGCGGGCATCTCTCCGAGGCGCTCGGGATATCGCTCCGCACCTGGCTCCTCATCGGTTTTCTCGCCACCGCGTTCGTGCGCGGGATGAAAAAACGAACGCTGCTTGCATCACTGAAAACGGTCCCCAGGCCGCTCGTGATAGCCGGCGGATTTTTTTGCCTATCGCTGTCAGGCGGCATCGCGATCGGCGCGCTCCATGGTCACTCGATCCAGAACATCGCCTCTGACGTAATCCCATTTCTCTACCTTGCGATCGTGCCGTTTGTCCTGGGGTATATTTCGCAGATCCCGGAAAAATTCTTTCTGAGTCTCACCAAAGCCTTTCTCGCCGGATCGGCGCTGTTTTCAGTGCTGACGCTCACGCTATTCACGAGCCGGATCGCGGTCATTCACGGCCCCTATTACCGCTGGGTGCGCGACACACTTCTCGGAAAAATTACTGACATGGGGACTGGTTTTTTCCGCATCGTAACGCCAGAAC
>CAYHTX010000047.1:0-7991 GCA_964359615.1 uncultured Gammaproteobacteria bacterium
GCGCGCCAATGCCGAGGAGGCGGGGCTCATAAAAGGAGTGACGACATATCCCGTTGATTCACTCCGTCAGCTCATCGAACACTTGACTGGCGTAGGTGTGATCACTCCCATCACTCATCAGCCGATTACTGCTCTTCTCTCACGAACGATGGGAGAGGCAGATATGGCGGATATAAGGGGTCAAGATTTTGCCAAGCGAGCGCTCGAAATCGCCGCCGCCGGCGCGCACAATGTCCTCCTTTCTGGTCCGCCCGGGTCTGGGAAAACCCTCCTCGCCCGGACGCTCCCCTCCATCCTTCCCGGACCCACGACCGAGGAAGCGATCGAAGTGACAAAAATATACTCAGTCGCCGGTCTTCTCCCTGCGAGCAAACCGGTCATCGGTGAGCGGCCGTTTCGCGCCCCGCATCACACGGCGAGCACGGCATCTCTCGTCGGCGGCGGCCGCTTTCCGCGGCCTGGTGAGATATCGCTCGCGCACCGCGGCGTTCTGTTCCTCGATGAATTTCCGGAATTTCCGAGGCTCCTCATCGAGAGCCTCAGGCAACCGCTCGAAGACGGCACCGTCCATGTGTCGCGCGCCGAGGGCCATGTCACGTTTCCCGCCAGATTCATGCTCGTCGCCAGCCAAAATCCATGCCCCTGCGGCTTTGCCAGCGACCCGGAGAGGATGTGCGTCTGTTCAGCCGTGCAGATCCTCCGCTACCAAAAAAAAGTGAGCGGCCCGATCCTCGATCGGATTGATCTCCATGTCGAAGTACCGCGGGTTCCGTTTGAAAAGCTGGATGATGGGGAACCGAGCGAATCTTCACAGGCGATTCGCGCCCGCGTCGACGCCGCGCGAGAACGCCAGCGCGTCCGCTTCCAAGGGACTCGGTACATAACGAACAGTGATATACAGAGCCGCGACCTCCGGGTCTATTGCACACTGAACGATGCTTCGACGGAACTCCTGCGCCAGGCCGTACGAGAAATGCATCTCTCGGCGCGGAGCTACCACCGCATCATCAAGCTCGCGCGCACCATCGCTGACCTCACGGGAAGCGACCAGATCGAGACGCCGCATGTGGCAGAGGCGCTGCAGTACCGGATGAAGGGAGAATGAGAGTAGTAGGACTTCATATCCCCTTCTTAATTTCACATCGCCACCCCGAGTATGTTTAATTTTAAAAAAAATTAGCTAATAAATAATTTACATCTGACGACACGGTGCATACGGTTAGGCAAATGAGCCTACCGGATATACTGGAGCGGATTCTGGAGCCGCCGATTAAGGTGCACCTCGAAGTGCACATGCGGCCCGGTCGAGCGGCCGGTCGAACCCATGAGCGCGATCGTCTGCCCCTGGCTTACATCCTCGCCGGCAGTGACCAAGAGTTCTGAGGCATGGCCATAGAGCGTTTCGACCCCACTGCCGTGATCAACCACCACATAGCAGCCGTAGCCCCCATTCCAGCCGCACTGCGATTTCGTGACTATGCCAGCTTTGGCGGCATAGAGCGGCGTCCCGACTGGCCCGGCGATGTCAACCCCGGTGTGGCGGAGCCCGAAGTACTGGGTAATGCGACGCACGGTGGTCGGCCAGAGATAACCGGAACCCGCCGGCGCGCCGATGGATGGTGGCGGGGCACCGATGGAGCCGAGCGCCGAATTTCTCACTGGCGGCACATAGACCGGCTGCGGCTTCTCGCCTCCCGGAATAATCAACTCTTCACCGATCACGATATCTTTCCCGCCTTCTTGTAATTTATTGACCCTAATAATTTCCGACTCCTCGGCGCGGTAGAGGCGGGCAATTTTCGAAACTGTATCGCCTTTTTTGACAGTATGAACAACGCCGCTCGTCGGTAAAATTGTGAGCAAATCCCCCGGCCGGATATACGAGCGCACCGTCAAATTATTGGCCCAGAGGATGGTCGCCACACTCACGCCGTAGCGCTCGGCGATCGCCCCGATCACGTCCCCGGGCACGACCGTATACGTCGTGACGCCACTCCGCTCAGCTTCCGGCGTAAATGGAGTGACCGTACCGCCTGAAATGATGGTCGGCTTCGCGAGCGCCGAGCCGCCGCTCGTGATGCCGGCGATCTCGCGCGGGAGCGGCGCCTCCGCATTCGGTTCCATCGGCATGAGCATCCCCTCTCGCCAGGCCGGCGTATCATAATTCGGACCGCTGATCAGTTCCGGCGTAATTTCCTCAAGTTCGAGATCGAGACTTCCGGGACCGATGAGCGTATAGAGCATGGTATCCCGTCCGACGATCGTTTGGCTGTCGCGCGTATAGAGCCGGCTGTGCGGGATCATGACGACGAGTGCGACAACGAACATGATCACCTGCAAGCTCCCGCGTCGTCCCATGAGATCAACAAACCGATCTCCCATGGAGACGCCGGCGATGTTGAGCTGTTTGGCAACAAAAAATTTCAGCTTATACCAGCGGTAACCGATCGTCGTGCGGTAGAGGAGTCCGAGCTTCCCGCCAAACCCCAAAAATCGGTGAAAAAGCCAGACCGCTCCGCGCTTTCCATAAACAAGAATGCCGAGGAGAAAAAGGAGCAGCCGATACAGATGCCGACGCATAGACGGAAGGAGGCTAATAAAAGAAAAGACTGATGTGAGTCAGCGAGGGAAGTATAGCATAAGGCGAAGAAATCAGGAAGGTCGCGAAGGCACCCCCACCCCGAAATACGAGATGCAGCGAGGATTGACAGACAAAAAAAACTCGGCTATGCTATAGGCTCTTTCTTACTTTTATGCCCCATACCCTCAAGAAAACCAATACCACGACGGCAACGCTCGAGGTCACCGTGCCGCCCTCTGCCTACGAGAAGCACCTCGAAGCGGCGGCACGCCGCATCGGAGAGCGAACTGCGGTGAAGGGCTTTCGAAAAGGGAAAGTCCCGCCCGAGATTTTGAAACGTGAGATCGGGGACATGGCCATTCTTCAGGAAGCGCTGGAAGCGATTGTGCAAGGATCCTACTATGAGGCTGTCACGGCCGAAGCGCTCGACACCATCGGCATGCCGGAGGTTAAACTCCAAAAAGTGGCTCCGGGAAACGATATCGTGTACAGTGCCACGGTAGCGCTCATGCCGAACGTGAAGCTCCCGAATCTCGAAAACATTTCCATTGCCAAAAAACGCGTGGCAGTGGATGAAAAAAAACTGGACGAAACGCTCGAGGCGCTGCGCGGCATGCACGCAACAGAAGCGGCAAAAATCGGGGTGTCGGAGCAGACTGACAAGCTCGTCATCGATATGGAGATGACTCTCGATCGCGTCCTGGTGGAAGGCGGTGGAACAAAAAATCATCAAGTCTATCTGAGCGAAGAACACTATATTCCCGGCTTCAATGAGGCGCTCATCGGTCTCAAAAAAGATGATGAAAAAACCTTCGCCCTCGACTTCCCCCCTACGCATTACCAAAAAATGCTGGCCGGAAAAAAAGTTGATGTGGCTGTGAAGGTGAAAGAGGTGTTCGCGCGCCATCTCCCTGAGCTTTCCGACGAATTCGCGAAAAAACTCGGACAGGAGAGTCTCGAGAAACTGCGCGACCTCATCCGGAGTAACCTCCTTGAGGAGGCGACGAAAAAAGCCGACCAGCAAACTGAGATCGAACTGTTCGACGCGCTCATCGCCGCGGCTTCATTTGACCCCATCCCTGACGTCATCGTCAACGCCGAAAAGAAAAAAATGTTTTACGAACTCAAACAAGACCTCGAACGGCACGGGGTCGCGATCGAAGACTATTTGCGGGACATCAAGAAAAAGGAGGACGAGCTTTTCCGCGATTTTGCCGCGCAGGCGGAAAAACGGGCGAAGGCAGCCCTCCTCGGCCGCCAGGTGGCGAAAGAGCAGGCCCTCGGCGCCAGCCCCGAAGAAATCGAAAAAGAAATCGCACTCATGAAAGAAGCCTATAGGGACAATCCGGCATACCTCGATCGGCTGGGAACGCAGGAGGTGCGGGACGCGATCGCGACCATGATCCAAAACCGGAAGGTAATTGAATGGCTGAAAAAACAACTCCTCAAAGAAACCTAAAGAACGGGCCATGCGCCCTTCTTTTTTTTGTCCCGCCGGGGTATACTGCGTAAACTTCTATACCCTATGGCATACTCCAAACACCTGACTGCGCTCGTTCGAATCGTGGCCGGAGCCAACCGCATTCTCAAAGAGCGATTTGAACGCGCCGGGACCGCAGTCAAACGGCTGAAAGACTATGCCGGGATCGTAACCACAGCGGACTTGGCGGCCGATGCGTATCTCCGAAAAGCGATCCGCGTACGGTTTCCCCGCGAAATGATCGTGAGCGAAGAGGATCGTGAGGTAAAACGGCCGGCGCCGGTCACCTGGTACGTAGACCCGCTTGATGGAACGAGCAATTTTACCTATGGACTTCCTGATTTTTCAACCTGCCTCGCGCGGGTTGAGGCAGGTGAAACCGAACTCGCGGCGATCGGGATCCCCATCCTCGGCGAAATCTACGCCGCCGAACGGGGCCGAGGCGCTTGGAGGAATGGAAAGCGCATCCATGTTCCAAAAAAAATGACGGCCCGAATACCCTTCTGTCTCCTCGGTGTCGGCCGGTCGCCGACTGAGACACGGCGCTTCAAAGCCTTTATCCGCCGGGCGCCACTCGGAGAGCTGCGCGTTCGCATGCTCGGGAGCTTGGCACTCGAGTTCGCCGCTGTCGCCTCAGGCCAGGCCGATGCCGCTATCGGCATGAACGTGAATCTGTGGGATGTCCTCCCTGGGATTCTCCTCGTGCGTGAGGCCGGCGGCGTGGTCAGTAATTTTCATGGGAGTGATTGGACGCCGAAGGACGACACCTTCATTGCCTGCCACCCGGGCGTCCACACTCGGCTGCTCAGCATTACGAAAACGATCAGATAAATACCTATGCCGCGCCGCATCGTAATCCGCGTTCTCCCTCGTTCGTCGAAAGATTGCATTGTCGGGATACAGTCTGACGGCAGCCTGAAAATAAAACTCGCTGCTCCGCCGGTCGAAGGCGAGGCCAATCAGCGACTCATCAAATTTTTACGTCGCGCCTGGCGCCTACCAAAATCAAAAATCCGGATCGCGTCCGGAGAGAGGAGCAGGCGCAAAATCATCGAGATTGAGGATTAGCATTCGCGTGTATGCGATATGACGCAATGATGCAATTTTCACATCATTGCGCCATATGGACGAGCCCGAAGGCAAACCGCATACACGCTGTTAGACGATAGTTGTACTGATTTTTCCCTCTTTAAAAGGTCATTGATTCCAATAGCTTGTCCAGGTCAGCTTCTTGTTCGGGCGAACCTAAGATATGCAGATTATATGTTGCTCCGCTGATAATTACATTCGGCATGAAGTAATCAACTGACTTAACTCGTTCTTGTGCCAGCGGTTCGATGAAATCACTATGAGTTTTGAGCACCTGTTTACCATTTACGGTGAGCTTTTGGGCGGTGGCGTTTTGGTCTGCAGGCAAGAGGCGAGCGAGCTCGATTTCATTTTTACTGAAGTCCAAAGATTTCCAATCCATAACTTCAGGAACATCGCTGGCACCTAGTCTTTTGAAGTCGAGGGTTGAATAACTAATAAGCGGATAGTTGCCTACAGATTTGGAAAAACTAATGTGATAGATTGTACCGACTCGCGCCTCTGGACTTCTACTAGTTTCTTTTAATGTTGTACTTCCCCACGTTGTTTTATAGCAGAATGACAGGGATGTTCCGCTATTTGAGAATAATTTCCACGAAGAATCTAGCTTGCTGCAGTCGGCAAACAAGCGAGCCTCTTGTCCTTGGTCTACTTGTTGCGTTGGAGCTGGTTGGGCTTGCTTGTTTTGCCATAAGTAAACGCCACCGCCAACAATGATAGCAGTGATAACCGCTGTCACAATGATTGTTGACCATTTGCTTTGTCCCATAGAGTTTATGGCTAAGAATTAATGACAGTTTATAACGAAAGAAAAATCAGCACAATTTCGCCTAACGAGGCATATCAACTCCGCCGCGGCTCCACGGGTTACATCTGAGTACCCGCCAGACGAGCTTCGCGAGCCCGCGCCGGAGACCGAATTTTTTTATCACAGCGTAGCCATACGCGCTGCACGATGGCTCAAATTTACAATACCCGTGCGGAAAAAACGCCTTCGCCCAAAAACTATGATCCGGAGACAGGATTTTCTGATACGCGGCGATAAACCAAAGCGCAGGCTGACGAAGTGAAGTAAAAAGCTGTTCGCGAAGCGTGCGCATAGGCTACTCCTGTCCTCTCGCCCGTGCCGGAGACAAAAGTCCGGCGCGACGCAGTAGTTTCATCATATCATTTTCAATGTCCGGGTACGTCTGTCCGACCATACCTGGTTTCGCGATGAAAGCCAGATAAAATCCCTTCGGCAGTTGCTTCTCCTTAAGGAGAAGCAGCAGGACTTCCCGCATCTGCCGCTTCAGACGATTTCGCTCCACGGCTCGACGGCTCACCTTCGCCCCGACCACCACACCGATTTTCAAGTCATCTCTTCCATACCCTCGTCTCGGGTATTTCTCCGGCACAACCCTCCACACGCTCAGATTTATGAGCTGACCAGACACAAACCGCCCTTCTTGATAGAGGACGTCATAATCTTTTGTTCGGGTGAGGCGATGAATCCCCGGGAGCATAGCCCTCGTAACAAAATCCGTCCTCGGCGGACGGATCGGATGGCACTTATCGTTTCTTTCTGGTGTTCTTTCCCTTGCGCTCCACACTGACAGTAAGTTTATACCGACCTTTCTGGCGGCGTCGTTTGAGAACAGTCCGACCGTTTTTGCTGCGCATTTTTGATCGAAAACCGTGCGCTTTGGCTCTTTTTCGCTTATTTGGCTGAAAAGTTCGTTTGGGCATAGACCACCTTGCTGGTGAGTGATAATGCAAAAAGTATACCAAGTCAGCTGCTTACTGTCAATGTGTCTCCCTTGTTATCCACAGTATCCCCACCTTATCCCCATTTTACCCACTTTTTGGCTAGGTATAGCGATTTTTTGTTTCGAGTACTTATGGTAAAATGACAATAATCTGTTCAAAATTGCTTTTTTTACTCCACCGGTATGACAAACTACGAAATTTGGCAGGCTGTCCTCGCTGAATTTGAGCTGAAAGTTTCCAAGGCCAACTTTACCACCTGGTTTCGGAGTACCGGCATCAGCCACTATGACAATGGTCACGTTACCGTCTGCGTGCCAAACGCCTTCACCAAAAGCTGGCTCGAAAAAAAATATCACTCTGACACCATCAAAGCCCTTGAGAGAATCACAGGAAAGCCGGTAAAAAAGATCGAATACCGGGTAGAAAACAGCAAAAACCTCCAAGAACAGGAGTGTACCATGGCTCCGACAGAGGCACCGATCCGCGAGGCCATCCCCGCGAGCGAAAAGCGTCCGTTTATCTCAGAATTTGGCTTAAATCCGAAGTATTCCTTTCAGACTTTTATCGTTGGCAAGGGCAGTGAGCTGGCCCATGCCGCGGCGCAAGCGGTGGCCGACCGGCCGGGCGATGCGTATAATCCTCTGTTTATCTACGGCGGCGTCGGCCTCGGCAAAACCCACCTCATCCAGGCCATTGGCCACGTCATGATCGAACGAAACCGCGACACCAAGATCCTCTATGTGAGTTCGGAAAAATTTACCAATGAGTTTGTCACTGCCGTCAAAGAAGGCCGGGGCAAGGAATTTAAAGACCGGTACCGAAATGTTGACCTTCTCCTCATAGACGATATCCAGTTTATCGGCGGCAAGGAGCAGACGCAGGAAGAGTTTTTTCACACCTTCAACGAGCTTCACCAGCAGGGAAAACAAGTCGTATTAACGAGTGACCGGCCGCCGAAAGCCATTCCGGCCCTCGAAGACCGTCTGCGCAGCCGTTTCGAGTGGGGGATGATCGTCGACATCTCGTCGCCTGATCTCGAAACGCGGGTCGCCATTCTCCAGGCAAAATGCCAGGAAAAGAACTTCCTCCTCC
>CAYHTX010000048.1:0-7873 GCA_964359615.1 uncultured Gammaproteobacteria bacterium
TTCCGAGCGTGAACCGAAGACTGCTCCGCGCAGCTTCTTCAGATATGCCACAGGCGAGGAGTACATGCGATACCTCATCCGAATCGGTGGTACATGCCGAGCCGCTCGAACACTCTATGCCATATTCATCGAGATACAAAATCAGCGCTTCGGCATCAACACCTTTGAAGGTGATGTTCAGATTGTTCGGGAGACGAGAGATCGTTCCTCCCATACCAGGGGAGGTTAGGTGGGGTCGTTTAGCGGCACGAACCTCCTTTTCTAAAAATTCAGTTTTAATGCCAAGCGCTTTGCCTCCGAAGACCCCCTCTCGCTCCCCCTCAAAGGGGGAGAAATGTATTGGCGGGCCGTTCAAAACCACATCCGGTATTTTTCTCAGAATTTTTTCCCAAAAAAAATCCCTCAGCCTTTCCTGATTCCTGCCTGTCCCGATCCAAGCATCGTGGATTCGTGATTCCTGATTCGCCCGCATAATTTCCATCGCCTTCGCCATTCCCACAATCACAGGGACATTTTCCGTCCCGCTCCGGAGTCCCATCTCTTGCCCGCCGCCGTACATGATGGGTTCCAGTTCGACCCCGCGCCGTTTATACAAAACCCCGACGCCCTTTGGCCCGTAGATTTTACTGCCGTTCAAACTCATGAGGTCAACATGCAGTCGGTCAACAGAAAGATCGAGGTAGCCAGCTGCCTGACAGGCATCGGTGTGGAAATACGGATACGGAGTGCGCTGTTCCTTTCGCCACTTTAAAATTTCTCTTCCCATATCTGCGATCGGCTGAATCGTCCCGATTTCATTGTTGGCATACATGATGGATACGAGCGCCGTCTCCGGCCGCAAGGCTTTTTTAACATCTGTCACAGGCACCTGACCATAAACATCGGGAGGTACATAGGTCACATCCCAGCCATCCTTCTCGAGCTGCTGCATCGGCCGAAGCACGGCATGATGTTCTATGCTCGTCGTGATCGCATGGGGTCTCCCTAATCTCCCCATTTTCCTTTTTTCCAACCCCCTCGCTATTCCAAAAATCGCGAGGTTCGTTGATTCAGTGCCGCTGCCGGTAAAAAAAACCGCGTCTGTTTGCGCCGATAGATGTTCCGCAACTGTTCTTCGAGCTTCCTCAACCGCCCGCCTGGCTTCAACAGCAGCGGCATACAGCCCTGAGGGATTGGCGAATTTTTTTGTAAGATAGGGCTGCATTGCCTTGAAAGCGGCCTCGTCAATCGGCGTTGTTGCCGCGTGGTCAAGGTAAACGTTTCGTTTTGTATTCGGTTTTGCGGGAAAGGCCATAAGTGGTTTGCTACGCTGATACCAGCTCCGACACCTTCTGGTTTTGTAAATAGAGAACCAGCTGATGGTTTATTTTTTCCATGCCCTGCTTCATGAGACAATGCATCTCCCGCTCGCAGTCGGCCCCGCGGGAGCAGGCCGTAACGCCGAGCGGCCCGTCTACCGCTTGAACGACCTCGAGGAGACTGAGCGCGTCCAGATCTTTTACAAGCGTATAGCCCCCGAGCTTTCCCTTTCGGGAATGAATGAGACCGGCCGAACGAAGCTCCCGCGCGATCTTTTGCATGAAAAGGAAGGATATGGTACTCTCTGTCGAGAACTTTTTGAGGCTGAGGGGCCCGCTCATTTTTGCCTTATGTAAAGCAAAAATGAGCTGCAAAGCGTAGTCAACTTGTCGGCTGATCTTTATCATACTATAGGAGTATGATATACTCATCTCTCCCGCGTGTCAACCCGCACGCTCAACTGATCGAAAGTATTGTATGGAAAAAACGCTTATCAAAAGCTGCGTCACAGAAAAAATTCTTTTGACTGAAAACGTCATCGAATTTCACCTAAAAAAACCTCCGAGTTTCGTCTATACTGCCGGCCAATTTATCCAACTCCACGTACCGGATGGCGAAAAAACCGTTCTCAGGTCCTACTCCCTCTCCTCGAGTCCGCATGATCCGGATCTCGAGCTGTGCGTCAAAATCATCCCTAGCGGCAAGGCCTCGGCGTATCTCGGCCACGTTTCTCCGGGCGATAGCCTCGTATTTGATGGGCCGCAAGGCCGCTTTACGCATCCGACCGATCCGATTCCCCTCGTCTGCATCGCGACCGGCGCCGGGATCGCGCCCATCATGTCTATCGTATCCGATGAGCTTGCATTCAAAAAAAATGAGTCCCCGATTGAACTCATTTTCGGTGTGAGAAGTGAAGCTGATATTTTCTGGCTTGAACGCCTGGAAACACTCCAGCGAGACTACAATAATTTTCACTATACTCTCACCCTCTCGCAGCCGACGCCGACGTGGGATTCGCATCGCGGCCGAGTGACCGCTCATCTTCCACTACAAACGACGAACAAAAAATTCTACATCTGCGGCAGTCCGCAGATGATCATGGATGTGCGAAAGATTCTTCTTGAACGAAAAGCGGATGCAAAAACGATCTACTTCGAAGCCTTCTAAAACGGGAGTGTCAGATTCATGCCCGCGCTACCTGCTTTCTCTGCGCCATTCACATTCACCGAGGGATCAAAGTTGACGGCGATCGGAACAAGCTCGCCGGTGATCGATGGATAATAGATCATCCGATTCTTCCGCCCGTACTCGTATAATTCCTTCGTCACGCGGACATCCTGCTCGCAGTACTGCTTGATCAAATCAATTTTTCCCTCCTCATACCACCTCATGGCCTGGAGGCCGTCGGCGCTTTTCTCGATTTGGAGCGTCGCTTTCGCGAGATCGTTCAGTTTATAGCGGCTGCCGGACACCTCTTTGACCACTTTCAGCAGGTCGAGGTGAGGAATGCGCGAAAGGTCGCCGGCGTATTGGCGATTCAAAATCGGGAGATCAAAATGTTCGCTGTTAAAACCGATGAGGCGCTCGGCCCGCTCAAACATCGGCCAGAGCCTCGCGAGTTCAGCTTCGCCAAACGACCGATAGCTGTCCGTTTCATATTCATACACCGAAACCACGGTCACCTTCATGTTGGCAGTGTCGCGGATGTTGCCGTACGTTTCAATATCGAAGACGATTTCCCGGGACATAGGCTCAAGATAGGCGTTGTTCCCCGCCCTGCGGTTCCTGTGCTCGGGCGCAGGCCTCCTCGACTCGCTCGATAAAGCGGCGCAGCTTCCGGGCATCAGGACTATCGACAGGCAAACTCGCAAGTTTTTCCGACACCCTGGCCTTCCACCCCTCGAGATGAACGGCTTTAATGCCCTCGAGATGCTCCATGTCCGGATCCCATTCTTTACGCCCGATGACATTGTCGGGAAAATCTCCCTGTTTATAATCCTTCCGCAGTCCTGCAAAAAAATTCGCGCACATATTATTTTGATTTTTTGAAGCTAACCTTAAACACCGGCTCGTAGGTGTTCTCGTATTCATCTTTGACCTCGACCGTCTCCCCCTTCATGAGCTGGCCGATCGCGATATCCGTCATCATTTCCATGTCGCTCGCGATGTCGATCTTCAGGTCGTCAATTTTGGTGAGCTCTCCGGAAAATTGATCCTTGATCGTTATTTCAATCTGCTTTTTTCGCTCCCGGAGCGTTTTTAATTTTTCGCCGATCTCCTGGTATTCGAGAGAACTGCTGAGCGCATCCTTATACGCGGTTTCGAGATCTTTTTTCTTTTTCTTCGCCACCTGCACGCGGGCAAACACTTCTTGCAGTTGTTGCATAAAAATAATGATAGGTTCTACTCTTCACAGCCGGTGCCAAGCCCCCCGACGCATGCCTCCTCGGGCGGCGTCCCTCGCTCCGGACACGTCTCCGAATAGATGCAGGCCTCGTCTGAAACGCCGGCACGCTGTTTTTCAAGATCGTTGTCGCCGAGCGGTCCGTATGACAAAAGCACCTGATCAAGGTCTTTCGGCTGATAGGTTCCGCTATTCTCGATGCGCGCGCCGTTCACAAATAATTTGAGCGAGTGCGCGTCTCCGGTACAGAGCGGCGAGCCGGTATCGAGCGTGAGACACGCGTCCGTGAGATCCATGCCGAGAGAGGAAAAAAATTCCGCGAGCGTCACGCCGCTCCGATGGATATGGATGATCTTCGCGTTGCCGTCATGGAGGTGTACGTCTGATTCCTCCTCCGCATGCGGGCCGACTTCTTCCGCTTCTTCCGTCGCGCTCGAGGTCGCGTGGGTTTGATATTTCGGGAGTGAAAAATCGAATTGCTCGCCGTTCACGAAGAGCGCGAAATCGAAATGCGCATGCACGTCCCCGCTCTCCCCCTCGGGTAAGGGAGCGCTCGCGAGCGCCGCCTCAATCTGCGTCTTAAATTCTTCGAGCGAGCGCGGATTCGCGATCTTCACCCCATTCAAAAAAAATGTCGGCGTGCTATTTAGCGCCAGCGCATCTGCCTCGCGAGCGTCTCGCTCGACGCGCGTCCGAAGACTGGAGTCGACCGAGTCAGTTCGAAATCGCTCCGCATCGAGATCTAGGTCCGCGGCATACCCGGCAAAAAGCTCCTCCGGGTTCGACGACTCGCCCCAGGCGGCTTGTTTTTCGAAAAGCGTATCGTGCATCCCCCAAAAATCACCCTGCCGGCCAGCCGCCTCGGCCGCAATGGCTGCGGAGAATGCATTCCGGTGGATCGTCGCGAGCGGGAAATGACGGTAGACAAAGGCGACGCGGTCTCCGTATTCCTCGGCGAGTTCTTTCACGAGCGGATAATACGATCCGCACGCCGGGCACTGAAAATCACTGTATTCGATGAGGCGCACGGCGGCTTTCGGATTGCCTTTGACCCAGTCATCTGAGCGAATCTCGAAGGCCGCGCCCGGCGATGTCACGCCATCGTTTTTCATGCCTCTGGCCACCAAAATGCCGGCGACGACAAGCGCGGCGAGCGCGGCATACAACAGCAGACTCTTCCTGTTTCTTTTTTGGTCACTATGCGACATACAGATGGTATGAAGGATTGAGTAGTACCATTTTACGGCATGAGGGAATTCTTGACAAGTGGTCGTTTGGCACGCCGCGGACCACATGTAAAGCTCACTTGACATTGCCGCGCCATCTGATATACTACCCGGCGCTATGACTGACATGGTGACCAATCGCGTGGACAAATTGCGGAGCAAGGCCGATATGACGCAGGCAGACCTGGCCAAGGCGGTCGGCGTCACGCGCCAGACCATTATCGCGATCGAAAAGGGCAATTATACCCCATCAGTTCTTCTCGCCCTCAAAATCGCCAAATTTTTCAAAAAATCCGTCGAGGATATTTTTTCTATCTGCTAATCTATGAACAACCGATCCGCCACCTGGGAAATCGTCGTGTCGCTCCTCCTCATCGTGCTCCTGATTCTTTTTTGCAATCCCTTGAATCTCCTCATGACGCCACTCATGCTCATGGGCGTCATCACCTGCCTCATCGTCTGCTTCGCGGTTTTTGGGAGTTTTATCTGGCGCGAGCGGGCCCGCGATGAGCGGGAAGTTGTGGAGCGCATGGCAGCCGGCCGGATCGCATTTTTGACTGGGGCGGGGATCCTGGTTATTGGCATTATCTATCAAAGCTTTTCCCACGCCGTTGACCCCTGGCTGGTGCTGACGCTCGGGATGATGATCGTGGCAAAATTGGCCGGTATCCTCTACAGCGAGTCCAAATAGAAATGAGTTATCCACAGCCTCCATGTAAAGTTGACTTTACATGGATTTTTTTATTGCGTATACTATCACTGCTTTTTACTTTTTTATTCCTATGACATCACATGCAATTCGAGCGCGCGCCATCGGGCTAGCGGCAGTGGCACTCACACTCCTCGCCGGGGCAGGGTGCGCGCCAACTGAACCGTTAAACGCTCCCGCTGAAGCGCCAAGGGGCGGTGCTGTGATGGAGTCGAGCGAACTTCAGGGCGTCATGATGAATAATAATGAAATGATGAAGATTAACACGGACGGTGACACCAGCGTAATGACGGCAGACACGATCATGCCGGACGGGAGCAAAGCCATGATGGATGGCAAGGTTATGATGAATGATGGCACCGAAGTCATGATGAAAGATGGTGATGTCATGATGATGGAAGGCGGGAAGCTCAGGATGGAAAATGACGAAATAATCGTAAATAACGAGAGTGCGAACAATGGCGCAAACAACTGTATTTCCGATGGCGGTATCGCATCAGGCACATGCTGCCCCAGACTAGAACCAAAATTAATCGATCATGCCATGATCATATGTGCCAAAATCGGACAGAAAATAGAAGGATCCTATGGCCCATATATACCGGCGGTTACCGCGATAGCCTCCGTGAACGAGCAAGTAATCCTCTTTTTCCATGCTCCGTGGTGTCCCACGTGCCGAGCTGTGGATGCAGACATTACATCACGAATTACACAAATCCCCGATGGTGTTCACATCCTCAAAGTTGACTACGATAGCGCAACTGAACTCAAAAAGAAATATGGAGTTACCTATCAACACACCTTTGTCGAGGTTGACGCTCGAGGAAATATGCTCCAAAAATGGAGCGGCGGACTCGCGCTCGAGGATGTCCTATCTCACCTTAAATAGCTATGGGGTTTCTCCTCATCTCATTTTTGGCCGGCGTTCTCACCATCCTCGCCCCATGCATCCTGCCGGTCCTCCCGGTTATAATCGGCGGCTCGATCGGCGACCATGAACGACGGAGTCCCCTTCTCATCACCGCCTCGCTCGCGGTGTCAGTGGTCCTATTTACGCTCGTTCTCAAGGTAAGCACCGCCTTCATTGATATTCCAGCCAGCGTCTGGAGTGTCATCTCCGGCGGCATTATCCTCGGCTTCGGGCTGACGAGCCTTTTCCCTGTTCTCTGGGAAAAAACCTCAATCAGGTTCAACCTGGGCGGGAAATCAAATACGCTCATCGAAAAATCAAACGCCAAAAAAAATCATTGGGGTGATATCCTTCTCGGGGCCGCGCTTGGGCCGGTGTTTTCGAGCTGTTCGCCGACGTATTTTCTCATCCTCGCGACCGTCCTCCCGAAAAATTTCGCCGAAGGATTCATTGACCTCATCGCCTACGCCATTGGCTTATCGCTCGCACTGCTTCTCATCGCCTCCCTTGGACAGCGTCTCGTCAAGCGCATCCGTTTCGCGGCCGATCCGCATGGCTGGTTCAAGCGCGGACTCGGACTGCTTTTTGTGATCGTGGGGATTTTTATCATTACCGGCGGAGATAAGAAGCTTCAAACATGCCTTCTACAAAGCGGCTATTTTGATATAACGAAGCTCGAAACACGCCTCCTCAAGTTCGGCGAAAAGTAGAATTTTCTAAATTTTCTATGTACAAAAAAATCAGCCTCGCAATCATCACGGTTATTCTGGCTGGAGCCGGCTGCGTGAACAGTAGCCTGGCTCCTTTGGGTTCCAAAAAATCAAACACTGAAACTATGAATGCCGCCCCATATATCGAAATCCAAAATCCCTCTGGCTTCGTGAATGCCGAACCGTTCACGCTTGCGAACCTCGTCGGCAAAAAAGTCATCCTCGTCGACATCCTCACCTATAGCTGCATCAACTGCATCCGCACCTTCCCCTACCTGACTGACTGGTATGAAAAATACAGGGATGACGGGCTCGAGATCGTCGGCATCCATACGCCGGAATTTGCCTTTGAAAAGAAAAAGGCGAACGTCGAGGAGGCCATGAAAAAATACGGCATCACCTTCCCCATCGTCATGGACAATGACTACGCGACCTGGAATGCCTACAACAACCGCTACTGGCCCCACAAGTACCTCATCGATATCAATGGCAATATCGTGTATGACCACATCGGCGAAGGCGGCTACGCCGAAACCGAGGCCAAAATCCAGACGCTACTGATGGAGCGCATGGCGAAGCTCAAGATGGACGTCGCACTCCCGCATGAGATCAGTT
>CAYHTX010000049.1:0-7840 GCA_964359615.1 uncultured Gammaproteobacteria bacterium
GCAGACTGTGTCGAGGATCGCGGCACACACCTGGTACGGATCAGCGTTCGCGGCCGGGCGGCGATCTTCAAGGTATCCCCGACCATTTTTCGCCGTGAAAATTGGAATCCGAATGGATGCGCCCCGGTCACTCACCCCGTAGCGGAATTCACGAATACTGCAGGTCTCATGTCTCCCGGTCAAACGATCCTCATTGCCTGCCCCGTACACCGCGATATGTTTGGCATGCACTTTCCCAAGCGCCTGGCAGGCTGCCTCGACGGCTTCCATCCCGCCAGCGTCGCGCATAGCGCGGGTACTGAAGTTCGTGTGTCCGCCCGTGCCGTTCCAGTCCCCTTTGACGGGTTTCGGTGCGAGGGTGATATCGATGCCATAGTCTTCGCCGAGGCGGAGCAGGAGCCACCGCGCGATCCAGAGTTCGTCTGACGTCTGGAGCGGTGACAATGGACCAATCTGAAATTCCCACTGTCCGAGCATGACCTCGGCGTTAATTCCAGCGAAGGCAAGACCGGCTTTTACGCACGCTTCCATATGCGCCTCAACGAGCGCGCGACCGGAGACCATGCTCGCCCCGACACCGCAATAATAGTCGCCCTGCGGCCGCGGATAGCCGTCTTTCGGCCAGCCGAACGGCTTTACACCCTGCATCATGGTGTATTCCTGCTCGATGCCAAACCACGGTTCATCGTGAGCATAGAGCTCCGCCATTTTCCTGAGTTCCGCCCGATGATTCGACGCATGCGGCGTGCCATCGGGATTTAACACTTCGCACATGACGATGACATGCGGATTGCCCCGGATCGGGTCTGACACGAAGTGGACCGGCTGGAGGAGGCAATCACTCGAGTGTCCGCTCGCCTGCTCCGTGCTCGACCCATCAAAGCCCCAGAGAGGTATGTCTTCGAGACGTTTGACTTCCCCCTCCAGTATCTTCGTCTTCGAACGAAGCTTCGCTGTCGGCTCGCAGCCATCGAGCCACAGGTACTCGGCTTTGACTTTCGCCATAGCGTGACAAAAAAACAAAAATTATCGAATCCCAACCCGCTCGCGCACTTCTTGCATAGTCTTCTCGGCCACTGACCGCGCTTTTTCCGCGCCAGCCGCGAGCGCGACTGTTACTTGCTCTGGATTTTTGAGCAGCGCCGCGCGCCGCGCACGAAAATCAGTAAAATACTGTGCGATAGATTCCCCCACCGCTTTTTTCAAATCGCCATATCGAATCCCACCGGATTTTTCCGCAACCATAAATTGCTTATAGAGTTTCGCGTCGCCAAAATGTTTGAGGAGGTTGAGGAGATTCTCTGCGCCCGGCGCAAAGCCGCCGCCTTCGGTCGCGGTTACGGCTTTTTTCAACTTTGTTTCAATCTGCTCCGGCTCCTCGCCGATCTCGATCACATGCCCAGTGCCGAGGCTCTTACTCATTTTCTTCATCGGCTCGATGAGACTCATCACTTTCGGAATTTCCGTAAGCAGCGGTTTGGCTTCAGGAAAATAATCACCGTAGCGATGATTGAACCACCGCGCGATGTCGCGCATGAGTTCGATATGCTGGACCTGATCCTGCCCTACCGGGACGAGCGTGCCGTGATAGAGAAGGACATCAGCCGCCTGGAGAATCGGATATGTAAGAAGTCCTACATTGGCCTGCCTCTCAATCTCATTTCTGATGGCTGCATATTTTGCAATCGCAAAATCTAATGTGTGTTCAAGGGTACCCAACTCCCTATTTCCGGGATTATACTTACTCAAAATTTCTTGTTTTTCTTTTTGCCAAAAATGCTCAACCACTGCCCCCCCAGATTTATCCTTAAATTGGGTCATTCTAAATAACTCATTGACCGGAGTCACGGTCGCAAACATCCAACCAAGCTCAGTATGCTCCGGCACGTGCGACTGCACAAAGAGCGTTGACTTCTCTCCGCCGAGCCCGAGCGCCATGAGTTCAGCCGCGGTCACGAGCGTTTGCTCGCGCCGCTCCTCAGCCGTCATGCTACCAGTCATAGAGTGGTAGTCAACAATGCAAAAGTAGCAGTCATATTTACCGCTATTCTGCAGCTCCACCCAATTTTTAACCGCGCCCAGGTAATTCCCCACATGGAGATTCCCGGTCGGCTGAATACCAGAGAAAACGACAGGTTTTGGCATAGAGAAATGATACTGGCCGTATTTTACTATGGGAGTCTATCTTTGACAATGCCAGGTTACTTCGAAGCGCTCACTACAGCGCAACGACTAACTCATGAATTTTTTCCATCACTTTCGCCATGCCGCCCATATTCAATTCTTTAACAAGTGCACTCCCAACTACTACGATATCGGCATGACCCTTGAGTGCTCTCACTTGTTCCCCCGACGAAACACCAAAACCAACAGCGAGCGGCTGAGAAAATATACCGTGGAGTCGTGCCAGATGTTCCACCAAATACGGGTCAAGCTGATCGCGCGTGCCTGTTACGCCGCGCGTAGAAAAACAATAGATGAATCCGGCGGCATCTCTCGCGTGCATGCGTAAACGTTTCTCATCGCTATCAAACGATGCAAAGCGTACGAGAGTGAGATTGTACTGGCGGCAGAGCGCGTCAAAGTGTTCATGCGCTTCCATGTCAAGGTTATAATCGGGAATAATCAGCCCGGCGATACCGGTCGCGGCCGCATCGGCACAAAACTGTTCCAATCCGTATGCAAAGACGATATTGAAGTACGTCATGAATAGGAGTGGGGCACTGACGTGATCTTCCTGAACTAATTGCCTGGCAAGCGCAAACGCATCGTTGACTCGCACGCCCTTCGCGAGCGCCTGCGTACTGGCTTCACGAATGACAGGACCGTCACCAATCGGATCTGAAAATGGGATCTGAAGTTCAACAAAATCGACGCCACTGGCGGCCATCATCTTCACCATCTCCCGCGTCGCACGAAGATCTGGATACCCCACAACCACATGAGTCATGAGGCCAAGTCGATGTTCGTCTTTTATTTTTTGATACTGTTTTTCAATTACGTTCATAAAAGTACGTGCTTATGATTCCCTCCCCTCGCAGGGGAGGGAAGGGTGGGGTTACACGGCCTTTGTCCTTAAATACTCTTTCCACCGCTCATCCCCAAACGCTTCGGCCACGATAAAGATATCTTTATCCCCTCGCCCTGACACATTCACGACAATCGTTTTATCGTTCGGTAATGTTGGCGCAAGTTTAATCGCCTCGGCGACCGCATGGGCAGATTCCAAGGCTGGAAAAATCCCTTCTGTTTTAGCGAGCCGCGTGAATGCGCGCAACACTTCGTCATCAGTCGCATAAGTGTATTTCACGCGCCCAGCTTGAAACAGCCGTGCATGTTCCGGTCCGATCCCGGCATAATCAAGTCCGGCTGAGACGCTGTGCGTCGGTTGAATCTGTCCATCCTCATTGGCGAGGAAAAATGACTTATACCCTTCCACAATGCCAAGCTTCCCCTGCCCTTGCAGCCGGACGGCGTGATCGCCAATGCGCTCGACTCCTCGACCACCGGCTTCGACCGCGATCATTCGTACGTTCGGCTTGTCGAGAAACGTATTAAAGAGTCCGATGGCATTACTGCCGCCGCCAACGCAGGCAATCAGATAATCCGGGAGTCGTCCCTCGGCCGCTTCATGCTGTTCTCTCACTTCAAGTCCGACGACATTTTGAAAATCTCTGACCATCGAGGGGAACGGATGCGGACCGAGGGCTGAGCCGAGGAGATAATAGGTATCTTGGGGATGGGCGATCCAATCCTGGAGCGCTGCTGTGACTGCATCCTTCAACCGTTTTGACCCATGCTCAACCGAAACTACCGTCGCACCGAGCTGCTCCATCCAGAAAACATTTGGCCGCTGGCGTTCGACATCGACTGCGCCCATGTAAACCGTGCACTCGAAACCGAACTTCGCGGCAACGGTTGCGGTCGCGAGGCCGTGCTGTCCGGCGCCGGTCTCGGCAATGAGTCGTTTCTTTCCCATCCGTTTGGCGAGGAGCGCCTGGCCGAGGCAGTGATTAATTTTATGCGCGCCAGTGTGATTGAGTCCTTCATTTTTAAGATAAATTTTTGCGCCGCCGAGGTCGCGCGTTAGATTAGCGGCAAAATAGAGCGGGGTCGGCCGGCCTGAATACGTGGTAAAAAGGCGCATGAGTTCTTCGGCAAAACCCGGATCAGCCTTGGCGACAGCATAGGCCTCGGCCAATTCTTTGAGGGCGGTTGTGAGCATCTCCGGCACAAAATTTCCGCCGAAATCCCCAAAATAGCCGTCGTGATCGGCATCGTATGTTGTCTCAAAAAATAATTTCATAGGTTCGTCTGTAAAGAATGAACTGCAGCCACAGCTGCGAGGATTTTTTCTATGTCTTTTTTCCCAGGCGCAATTTCAACTCCGCTATTCATGTCTACAATCTGCGGCCAGACGCACTGTATCGCTTCAACAACATTTTCTGGATGTAAGCCGCCAGCAAGCACATCAATCATGATGCCATCCAATAGTCGCCAATCAACAGTGCCCCCACTCCCTCGCCCGGCATCGATCATAATTTTCTGCACCTGACCCCGGTATGAGGTAATCGGATCGAGATCACTTTTCTTTTTCACAATAAATACTTTCCACACCTCATATTCATCTATAAAATTCTCACAATAGGCGACTGACTCAAGCCCATGAAACTGGAGGCAATCAAATCCGACAGCGTGCGCGACCGAAGCAACCGTCTCGCGAGGCGCATCGAGAAACACACCAACGGTTCTTATCTTTGGAAATTCTTTTTTCAGCATCGCGACTATATCTCTCGCTGTCTCAGGGAGGGTATATCGCGGACTCTCCGGAACCTGAATAAAGCCAAGATAATCTACCCCGGCCTTGGCAGCCCCCCGCGCGTCAGCTTCATTCGTGATCCCGCAAATCTTTATTTCTGTGCTGTGATGCTTCATAACAAATTTACTTGAGACGCAACTCCTTCATTTTCGCGCCAATATCGACTGCTTTCATAAGCGCCGTTCCGACCAGAATCGCTTTTGCGCCAGCGCGAGTGACGCGTTCGACATCAGAGCGAGTTTCAATGGCTGATTCAGCGACAGGGTAGCGATCCGGCGGGACATATGGCGCAAGTTTCACAATATTTTCGAGATCAACCTCGAACGTTTTGAGATCACGCGCATTAATCCCAACGATTCGCGCTGACGTCAAAAGAATCTTCTCAATATCTTCACGGGTATGCGCTTCGACAAGACACTCCAAACCAAGTTCATAGGTGAGCGTCACCAGTTCTCGAAGCCCTTCGGTACTCAGAATTGACGCAATGAGGAGGATCGCGTCAGCGCCATAATATTTTGATTCGTACACCTGATAAGAATCTAGAATAAAATCTTTGCGAAGGATCGGAATGCCCGTCACTTTCTTTATCTCTAAAAGGTATCCGATGTTGCCTTTGAAATGCGCATCCGTCAAAACTGAAAGCGCGCTCGCGCCGTGCCGCTCATACAGAACCGCCCGAGACACGATACTGACTTCTGCGTTGATATCGCCGACTGAGGGCGATGCCTTCTTGATTTCCGCGATGAGCGCAACACCATCGGTTCTCGTGAGTGCCGCATAAAAATCACGGATAGGAAGTGACGGCTTCTCGGCAAGGCGAATACGGAGCTCAGTAAGGGGAAGACACTCTTTGGCACGGGAAATTTCCGTGAGTTTATCCGCGACAATCATATCGAGTTTGTTATTGCCGCCAGTGGTGTGAATACGCTCCGACATACGCTACGAGAGTGACTGAGTAACCGTGACAACTTCATCCAACTTTTTCTTGGCAAAGCCAGAATGAATAACTTTCTCTGCCAAAATCTTGCCTTCAAAAAATGAACTCACTTCTCCTGCCGTATACAGCGCAAGTCCGGCGTTGAGGCTGAGAAACGCTGTTTCCGCTGGTGTTCCTTGACCGGAAAGGATGGTGAGCGTGCGCGCGGTATTTTCTTCCACTCCCCCGCCGCGGACAAGTTCGAGCGGATAAAATTCCGTCGGTCGTATTTCATATCGCTTCATATCCCGGTTTTCAATGTATTCAAACACTTGAGTCGGTGCTGCCGGACTCACCTCATCAAGACCATCGGCACTATGCACAAAGACCACTTTTTTCGACCCGAGTTTGATGAGAATGGGTCCTAATTTCTGAGCCAGTACAGGCGAAGACACGCCGATCATTTGGTACTCGACGCCTGCCGGGTTGAGAAGCGGGCCGAGATAATTAAAAACGGTGCGAATGCCAAGACTTTTCCGAATGGGCGCGATCGCCTTAAACGCTGGCTGAAAATTTTGGGCAAACAAGAACGCTAGGCCGGTCTTATCAAAACACTGTTTTGCTTGTTCGGCCGAGAGATGGATATTCACGCCGAGTTTTTCAAGAAGATCAAAACTCCCGCAGCGCGAGCTGACTGCCCGATTGCCATGTTTCGCGACCGGGACGCCAGCGGCGGCGCACACAAACGCGGCCATGGTCGAGACATTAATCGTTTGCGCGCCGTCGCCGCCGGTGCCGCAGGTATCGAGGGCGTGAGTAACACCAGACACCGGTATCATGTGAGAGCGTAGATATTCGACCAGGGCCATTATCTCTTCTTCTGTTTCGCCCTTCACCGTGAGGCCCATAAGAAAGGCACCAGCCTCGGCTCCTAAAAGTTCTCCTGCACATAACTTTTCCATGACATCAACAATTTCAGCCTTGGTAAGATTTTCTTTTTGCATCAATTTTGTCAGATATTGTTTCATAAAGATGGATCACTCTTGAAAAAGAAAATTGCTGATCATGGTTTTCCCGCCTTCGGTCGCAAAGGACTCCGGGTGAAACTGAATACCCTCGATCGGAAATTCGCGGTGGCGAAGACCCATCATCTCGCCACTGCCACCGGAACTTTCAACGCGGGCAGTCACGGTGAGACACGCTGGCAACAACGATTCCTCGACGACTAAGGAATGGTAGCGCATGACTTCAAGAGATTGCGGCAAGTTCGTAAATAGACCTTTCCCATCATGCTGAAGGTGACTGGTTTTCCCATGCATCGGCGCTCTCGCATGCACCACCCGCCCGCCGAAGTAATGCCCCATGCCTTGCATGCCGAGACAGACTCCGAGTGTCGGGACTTTTCGGCTGACGGTCAGAAGCACATCGGCGCACACCCCGAAATACGCAGGATCGCTTGGATCGCCTGGACCAGGTGAAATAATGATACGGTTATACTGCCTCGCCTCAATCTCCTGAACCGTGATTTCATTGTTCCGCTTGACGTCAACCGTTCCTCCGTCTCCCGAGGCGAGGAGAAACTCTCCGACGGTTTGGTAGAGATTAAACGTAAATGAGTCGAAGTTGTCGATGATGAGAATGCGCATATGGATTTTAGATCGTAGACAATGTGGCACCAATGGGTATTCGAATTTTCAGAGATGTTCGCCAGGGACATCTTTGAAAACGAATTAAGAACATAGAAACGGCTCAAGCGTCTTTTTCATCCCCATCAGCTTCTGCTTGAGCTCCTCGTACTCTTTCGCCGGATCCGAATCAGCCACAATCCCGCTCGAAGTTTGCGTATAGGCATACTCGCCATCGACAAAGAGCGTCCGAATCGGAATCGCAAAGGTACAATCGCCGTTCAAGCCGAAATACCCCAGCGCTCCGCCATAGGGGCCTCTCGCTTCTTTTTCTTCTCGGTCAATAATCCTGATTGACTCGATTTTCGGCGCGCCTGAGACAACACCCCCGGGCATAAGGGACTGAAGAGCGGTAAACATATCTTCGACAGGGCGCAATATGCCTGAAATTTCACTCGCGATATGCTGGAGAAACGGATA
>CAYHTX010000050.1:0-7693 GCA_964359615.1 uncultured Gammaproteobacteria bacterium
TCCCAGTACCGGCTGTCGCCGCTTTTCTCCTTCATGAAGTACCACCATTCCGCCCCCCAAAGATACGCGCGTTTGGCGCCGATATGTCTGGCATAGGTGATATTCTGTTTGAGCCGGGTAGGACTCAAAGTCTCCTCCATCTCCCGAACCGGCGTATCGAGCGGCGTCGTATCAGTAAACCACGGTTCGGCCTGGAGCTCGGCGATCACGAGCCGATCAACACCGCCCCCCAAGAATTTCGCCTTCAGCCGATAAAACAGTGCCGGCAGCCAATCATAGGTCACTACCCTGCCCCGAGGAGTGCGGACCACGCGGTAGAGCGTCGTGCCGAGGTAGTCTCCGGCACGCCCGGCCTTCCACCAGGTGCTGAGTTCTCCGCTATCAGTCACGATGATCGGGTGCGTGGGGTCAAGCTCCCGAACAAGCGCGACCTCATCATAAGTGAACGCTGCTTCAAAATTTTGACATTCACCAAATACAAAACGGATAAATGGCTCATTTTCTACCTGCCAATACTCGAGCGCGGCGTGATCTTTATAGCGCATAACCACCTGACGCGCATACGCGAGGAGCGCCTCTTTTCGTTCCTCTTTGGTCAGCGTATCGGCCCACGCCGGCACATGACACTCTGGCCACCGCGGCGCTTTTTGCCCGACGACGAGCGTCACGCGCGCACCGTGATTTTTGGCCTCATTCATCTGCCAATCAAGATCCGCAAATAAAAACTCGCCGCGCGCCGCTTCGACCTCATCCCACGGCGCTGCGAGCCGAATGATGGCCGGTTTGAGATCACCGAGTATTTCGAGATAAGTCTCGCGCCAATCGAGTCCGAGCCAGGTGGCGTGGTACTGACTGAAGCTCAGCCCAAACGTGACCGGATACGTTTTTCGATTCATCGCCCAGCCCCAGGTAAACAGGACTGCTCCGAGAAGAACGACGAGAAAAAAAATCATGCCTTTCATAGACTTATGAAACCACAAAACAAAACAGCCCGATCGTGACGAGGAGCATGGCGAACGATTCTACAATCAATTCACGCCGCGTAAAATATTCTTTGAGAATCTTCGGCGCCGCTTTTGTAAGAGCGTAAATAAAGAGGAACATGAGAACAAACTGCAGTCCGGCGAGCGCGTTTACGATCGTGACACTCCCGAGGGCGATCGCGAGCTGGAGGACGACCACCGCGACCACGCTCAAGACTTTATTTGCGACCACGATGGACACGCGGTGGTCAGACGCCTGTTTGGAGCGTCGTCGCCGCGCGAAGCTCCGTCGCACTGACGGAAAAAAGAGCAAAAAGACTCCGACCAGGCCAATGGCAGCGCGGCTCCAGACGAATCCGGTCACAAACGGGTAGAGTTCATATAAATACTTTGCCGCCACGTGTGAAACGGCGAATAGCACTCCAGCCGCCGCTGCCCAGGCATACCCGCGATGGATGCCATGCGCTGTCCGAGTTTTTTCAAGAGAAAGAATAACCGACGCTACGATCAGCGTCCCGAGTCCGATGAGTTCCACCGCCGTCAGGCGCTCGCTGAAAAGCAGCGCTGATAACGCAAAGGTCGCGATCGCGGTCACGGCTCCGATAAATGGACTCACATGGCTCGCCTCCCCTCGCTTGACCGCGAGAAACATCGTATGCAGTCCGAAGCCAAAGGATACGCCGGACACGACGGCCCATCCCCAGGCCTGTCCGTGGAGAACCCCGACGCCAAAGGGAACCGCCAGGAGAACCGCCAGCATGAAAATGGTGGAATAAAACGTATATACTGCCGGCGTCGCGACCGATTTTGACAAAATAAATTTATCAAGGACAGAGACGACCGCGAGAAGAAGATAGCCAAAGAGAGCGAGAAAGAGCCACATATTCAGATGAGGTGGATGTCTTCAATCTCGCTCCGCTTGCCTCTCAGCACGATGTCTTCGATGTGGTAGGCACCGTTCCGCGGCGCATTCATGAACCCGTTCATCGCCGCTTCCGCGAGCCAGCCGGATTTGAGCCAATCAAAGAGCCACTCGTGCGTGTAACGCGGGTCTTCCTGCATGAACCCGGCGCCGATCGAAAGGAGCCACGATCTATTAAAATCTTCCTGCGAGCCGACGGTCGGGGCGATGATGATCGGGAGGCCGAGGCCGGCATAAAACGACAATTCGCTGGGCTTGGTCCAGAGGATGTCGGTCGCCATGAGCGTCTCATTGAATTTTTTGAAGTAGTCCTGCTTTTCTTTGGCAAAAATAATATGGACGTGTCCGCCATGCTCGGCACCGATATGAAGCGACTTGACGGCCGCTTCGTAATAGCGATACACATCCTGCCGCACACCGGCGACGAGGTGTAACCGGATCATTCCTTTGTCAATATAGTCATGCAGGCTCTCGAGAATCGTGACGCCGATCTCGCGCTGGGCGCCGGCGCCGCCGACCGCGAAGGTGATCGAGAGCGGCCGCCGTGATTTCAGATTGCAGTACTCTGCCCCGAGATAATACTCGAGCGTATGCGCGTATTTTTTCTGGTATCGGCCTTCGGGATCGAGATTGCCGATCCGGCAGCCGAGATTTTCTTTGAGCGTTTCCAAATTTTTTCCTAAATTTTCTTTTGGCAGAGGAAAGCCGGTGATGAAAATATTTTCGTCCGCGACGCCGTAGAGCTGCAGCCGCTCTTTGACCCGACGATTTGGTACGAGGTACTTAATGCGGCTCCCTTTCGGCTTTTCCGGCGCCCAGGCGCGGTTGACATCGGTATCAGTGCAAATGCAGTAGATCTCGCCCGCGTACCCGTGCTCTTCAGCAAAAAAAACCGCGGTCGGAAACGAACCGATGATGGGGAGTGGATTCTTATTCAGCCGTTCGATGAGGTCTCGCCCCCACCCGCGGCGGATGAGCGCGTACTGCTCGCGGAGCTGCCAGGTGCTTTTTGAGAGATCGCGGCGCGGGTAAAAGGGCTCGATGCGCTGGGTATAGTCCATGATATCGAACGCGATTGTGCCGAGGATCGGTACGTGTTTCAGGCGAGAAATTTTTTCGTAGATATTCCGCCCGCCCTCCCACGTCCGACGATCGGACTTTGGAATACCCGGGTAGTTATTCGCGGTAATAATCTCGCCTTCGGCAATATCAGCGAGCGGATAGACCGCGCGCTGGTGGCCGTAGCCCATGTCAACGGTGAGGATGTAGGCTTTTTTCTTGGCGCGAGTGCTGGGCATAAAGTGCAAAATCGCCAACTAGTATACCAAACCTTGATCTTTTCGGCTATGCATGATCGAGATGAAAGCTCCGCAATTCCCTCCTTCGCTCACGATGATCTCGCACCGTCTCAGCCACGAGCTGCCAAAATCTCCGCGAGTGATTCATCTCGCGCACGTGACACAGCTCGTGGACGACAATATAATCAACGAGCTGTTCGGGAAGAAAAAAAATTTTGTAATTGAAACTCAAAGTCCCTGACCTCGAACAACTGCCCCAGCGCGTGGTCTGGGCGCGAATGGAAATTTTTTTGAACGGCACGCGGTAGTGCGCGTTCCACCGGAGAATTTTATCTCGCACCAACCTGAGCGCCCGCAGCCGATGCGTATGATACGTCGCCCCCTTTGGGATGAGCGACGATTTTTTTTGCAGCGTGTATTGCTTCAGGTGGTGGGCGATCCAGGCCGCCTGCGCCGCCACAAACACCTCTGCGCTCGCGAGCGACGCGCGCCGCGGGAGCGTCACAGTGACCGCGCCATTTGTGAGTACTCGTAGCTTCATCCGCTTCGCGGCATGGTGACGTTTGATCGTGTATGGGATAGCAAACTTCATGGCGCTGCATGCTCCAAAATGAGTTCCCACTGATCTGAATTACTCTCCTTTGGATCACCGAGATTCTTCGCGTCAATTCCAACCCACCCACTCTCCAACAGTAATTTAATGCTCGGCAAATCCGATAATCTGACTTCTCGCAGTTCGCCTAACGTGCCAGCTTTTGCATCATACTTCGTCTCGCCATCGATCGGCTTTGATAAATCAAACCAGCCCTTTGTCTCATCATTTTCATCATAAAACTCGAGCCTCCCGATGGAATACCCCTCATGGAACTTAGTCACGAGCGCGATCGGATTGTTCGCCCGAACTGAGGTGTCAAGATACGTGCAGCCGGCCTCGCGAGCCGCTTTTTCCCGAATACCAGTCACCTGCTTCGCCAGGTTTTTTCCCCGGTATTTTTCTTGAACAGTCAAGAGCCCAAGATACCCATGCTTTTCTCCATCTTTTATTTGAATTTCCAATTTTCCAGTCGCAATAATCGCATCACCATCTCGAATACCGAAAAACCGACTCGGATTTTTGGCAGGCGTCTGTGCCGCCTTCTTAGCCGCCAGCTCTTCGGCCTCGGGGGTAGCGAAATTCCATCCGTCATTTTTGTAAAAGGCACGCCAAAAGCTAACCAAGTCCTCATCATTTGTAAATTCTACCGCCGGACCAATCCGCTCGTCCCTCGCTTCAGGTGGTACGTATCCACGTTCACTAGACATATTCCTATAATCACAAAATCACACTCGCCATTTCTTCTTCCTCTTTCCGCGCCGGCGCGAGAATATAGACGTCAGTATTGTATTCATCGGTCCCGACAAACTCTCCCTCATGGCGAAGCACGCGCTCGAAGGGCTCACAGCTCCGGCAGCCGTCCCCATCGCCGCATTTAAACCGCTGAATCTGGCGCGCGAGTTTCACCTGCCGCGCGATCTCGAGCACGCGTTTCTCCGCCTCTCCCAGGTCGCCCAAAGTTTTCTCCGTTAAACTGTCGCTCGAATCGAGGTACCAGTAGCTCGCCTTCGTCACCTGCCGTTTTTGACAGTTCTGCACCAGGAGGTGATAAATCGGGAGCTGCAGCGACGCCGCGTCTTCTTCATTTTTTCCGGTTTTAAAATCAATGATGTGGACACTGTCGGTCTCCGGCAGGTACTCGAGCCAGTCGATCTTGCCGCAGAGAATAAGATTGTCTTCTTCCGAAAGCCAAAAAAACGGCAGGTCTTTTTGAATTTTCACCGCCGGCCGCTCGATCGGCCCCGGGTGGTTGGTCACCCGCCGGAGCATCTCGACCCCCCGCACTTTGTATTTGTATTCCGAATCGCTGTCAAAAAATCCCCCCCGTCTACCAGCCACCTTCTCCCAGGCGCGGTCAAATTTTATGAGGAGCGGCTCGTCGAATCGCTTCTCTTTCGGCAAAACCGACAGCGACTCGATCACCTCGTGCACGCTCGCCCCGAGCGCGAGAGGCGGCGCCATGATTTTCACCTTATGATGAGTCCCTGGATCGCGGTAGACGTGCTTCAGGTAGTACGCCCGCGGACACGACAAAAAATCGCTGATCGAGGTGTGCGATACCCAGGTTGCCATATATTTGTCAGGCGGCATAGCGGCTCTTCGTGAGAATGTGGGGTATAGTACCATGACAAAAGCAGAGCCTCCACAGGACAAACGGTGGATATCTCGAACATGCGATTAGCCGAGAAACATTGACAGCGCGCCTGCCGACGCGCTACGCTACGGTATATGCGGGAGTATATCGTTTTGTTTGTCAGCGCTCTCCTATGGATCAACTCCGCCCTCATGAAGAAAAAATTTCCGTCATCATCCCGGCCTACAACGAAGCCGTGACCATCGGCCCCATCATTCGGGCCGCGCGGCAGTCGCCGCTCGTCGGCGAAGTCATCGTCGTTGACGACGGTTCGGATGATGAAACCGCGAACGTCGCCGCGCGTTCCGGAGCCTCCGTCGTACGGAACAGCGCGAACACCGGCAAAGCGGCTGCCATGGACAGAGGCGTCGCCCGGGCGCGCTACGATGTCCTCTGCTTCCTCGACGCGGACATCCTCTCATTCACGCCGCGGATGCTGGAACGGATTGTTCTGCCGGTTCTCCGCGGCACCTGCGGCATGTTCGTCGGCATTCGCGGCCGCAAGCTGTATTTCCTCAATCGCTTTCTTCATTTTTTCCCGATTGTCGGCGGCGAACGCGCGCTGAGACGAGAAATCTGGCAACTGGTGCCGGACGCGCATAAGAAAAAATTCCAGATCGAAGTCGCGTTGAATTACTTTTGCAAAAAACACGGCAAGCGCATGGGATTCGCCGTCATCCCCAGACTCTCCCAAGTCATCAAAGAAAAAAAATGGGGGCTCGCCTACGGTCTGTGGCGGCGACTCCACATGTTCCTCGACCTCGGGCGCATTGCCGTATCACTCTACGTCTTCCGGAGTCTGCGGACGCTCCTCCGCGCTCCGGCAAGCCCGACAACCGTAAAAAAAGTTGTCTGACGCCTGTGACGCAGGCCGCTCACAAATAAACTCCTCCGCGAAACAACCCCTCGAGGTATTTCGCAGAGACAAATAAAAACCCTCTCCTCTTAGGAGAGGGCAGGGGTGAGGTTCTTCTCAGCTTTACTCCTCCCCGATCATCTGTTAGGATGTGGCCAATATGGCCACCATCCTCCAAATCAACGGCCTCACGAAAGCCTACGGCCCGCAGGTGATTTTTGATCGTGCCTCGCTCACGATCAGCGAAAAACAAAAAATCGGTGTCATCGGGAGAAACGGCGCCGGCAAGTCAACCTTGTTTCGAATGATTGTCGGCGAAGAAACGCCGGACACTGGCGCACTCATTCTGCACGACATCGCGCGTCTCGGATATCTGAAACAACATGACACGTTTCAACCTGACGAGACTGTCATTGATTTTCTCACGCACGATTCAGGTAAAACAGCCTGGCAATGCGCCAAGCTCGCCGGCAAATTCCGGTTGAAAAACGACACGCTCGATTCCCGGGTCACGAGCCTCTCCGGGGGCTACCAGATGCGCGTCAAACTCACGGCCATGTTCCTCAAGGATCCGAATCTTCTTCTCCTCGACGAGCCGACCAACTACCTCGATCTCTCAACCCTCATTCTCCTCGAGAAGGTGCTCCGCGACTACAGCGGATCGTTTCTCATCATTTCTCACGATCGTGAATTTCTCAAAAATACCTGTGCCGAGACGCTCGAAGTCGAATATGCGAAACTTTTTTCGTACCCGCGGCCACTCGAAGACTACCTCGCCTTCAAAGCCGAGCAGCTCGAAATGAAAGAGCGGTACAATAAAAAGATTGACCGCGAACGGAAACATCTGCAATCTTTTGTGGATCGCTTCCGCTATAAGGAGTCAAAGGCGGCCCAGGCACAGTCAAAACTGAAACAGATCGCCCGGCTAAAAAAAATTGAAATCAAACATGCGCTCGCGACCGCCCGCATCCATATCCCCGAGGTGGAACATCGGCATGGACTCGCCCTCCGGCTCCATGAACTCGCGATCGGCTACTCGGATCGGACCATCGCCTCTCACATCACCCTCGACATCGAACGCGGCGAGCATATGGCGATCCTCGGCGATAACGGACAGGGCAAGACGACGCTTCTCAAAACCCTGGCCGGAGCGCTCCCGCACACGAGCGGCACCTGGCGCTGGATGCCGCATATCACGGTTGGCTACTATGCGCAGCATGTGCCGTCCATGCTGAGCGAGAACGATCAAGTCTACCGTTATCTCGAACGCGTCGCCGCTCCGGAAACGAAAAAGCAAGGCATCCTCGCCATGGCCGGGAGTTTTCTCTTTCACGGCGACGATGTGAAAAAAACCGTGGCCATGCTCTCCGGCGGCGAGCGAGCGCGGCTGTGTCTCGCGGGACTCC
>CAYHTX010000051.1:0-7682 GCA_964359615.1 uncultured Gammaproteobacteria bacterium
ATCAATATGCGCCATGATGCCGATGTTTCTGGTCTTGTCGAGTGAATATTCACGAGGCATACGCGTTAGCGCTTAAATCTCGCAAAATGCGCGAATGCCTTGTTGGCCTCAGCCATGCGGACCACGTCCTCTTTTTTCTTCATGGCGCCACCGGTACCGGCGATGACATCGAGGAGTTCAGCCGCGAGCTTCTCGCCCATGGTGCCGCCTTTTCGCGCGCGCGCGGCCCCGATAATCCAACGGAACGCCAGCGCATTCTGGCGGCTGGCCGGGACAGGCATCGGCACCTGGTAGTTCGCGCCGCCGACGCGATGCGAGCGCACCTCGACCGTCGGACGGATGATATCCACCACCATCTCAAAAACTTTGAGCGGCGGCTCTTTTTGTTTTTCCTTGACGATATCAAACGCGCCGTAGACGATCTTCTCGGCCGTAGCTTTCTTGCCGCGCTCCATCAAAAAATTGATAAATTTGCCGAGTATTTCACTGTGATAAATCGGGTCTGGAGTGATCTTGCGTTTTGGAATGCTTTTTCCTCGAGGCATATACACTGATTACACAGATTAATTATTGATTACACAGATGAACTTTGATTGTGCAGATTATTTGGAACCCTAGAGCTAATAAATCCGTGTAATCCTCAATAATCTGTCTCAATCTGTGTTATTTTTTCTTCTTCTGTCGCTTCACGCCGTAGACTGAGCGACCGCGATTGCGGCCCTCGACGCCCTGCGTGTCATACACGCCGCGCACGATATGATAGCGGACACCTGGCAAGTCTTTCACGCGTCCGCCGCGGATGAGCACGATCGAGTGTTCCTGAAGATTATGTCCTTCACCAGGAATATAGGCGATGACTTCGACGCCGTTTGAGAGACGGACTTTGGCGACTTTACGCAAGGCCGAGTTCGGTTTCTTTGGCGTTGTCGTATACACTTTGGTGCACACGCCGCGCTTGAACGGCGCGCCTTTGGCAAAATACGTGCGTTTGCGGTGCAGGCTGTCATAGGTAAATTGCAGAACAGGCGACTTGGATTTCACCGCCACTTTCTTTCTGCCTTTCCGGATAATTTGATTCATTGTTGGCATAGCCAAAATAATGTGAATCTTCTTTCGGTTCAGTTCTCAATGCAACTTCGAGCAGCCACGCCCAAAATCGAGAGAAAGAAGGACCAAATTAAAGTGAGAGGAGTATACTATATGTTTCTCGCGACTGTCAAGGAGAATCACTCGAGAGACGTCGCAAACCATCTGGACCTTGACAAAAGCCGATTTTTGTGCTATGGTATGTTGTTTTGTGGCCAAAAAATTAGGCTGCAATAAAGGATTTTTACAACTTAGAGATTGCGGTGGTGGTGTTTCCACGTGGGCGAAGGAGGCCCAAAAAATGAAACCTGGCATAAAAGGCATTCTCTGGGCCGGAGTGGTACATGCCACCCTAGCCGCGGTGTCACACCTGGTGGTGGTCACCGTAAACTTCCTCGACTGAGCATCGGTCGAGGGATGGAAGGAGGTGCATCATGTTTCAGAAAAAACCACGAAGCACCACCGACCATCGTAGTCTCTAAGAAATATACCCCTCTCAAGGGGTATATGTTTTTAAAAAAAACTGAGTCCGCCGGTGAAGATGGCAAAAATGGCATTGATAATCGGCGGCAGGATCCGAGAAAACATGGTAATAAACAAAAGGAGAAAAATGATGCCAAACTGCTCAAGCGTGGCCTGCAGGCGATACATCGAGGTCGGCAGGAAAAAATACAACACCTTTGAGCCATCAAGCGGCGGAATGGGGAGGAGATTAAAAACGCCGAGGCCGATATTCGCGTAAATGACGAGCAGTAAAAACGGGAGGAGTCCGCCAACTGGAACAAGCCGGACGATAAGACTGAACGCCAGCGCCAGGGCAAAGTTACTGAGCGGCCCGGCGACCGCGATCAGAAGCGGCCCGAGTTTCTGATCGCGAAGATTATACGGATTAAACGGCACCGGCTTCGCGTAGGCGAACATAGCCTGGCCGCCGGAAAACAAGAGGAGCATAAGCGGCAGCAATACCGTCCCGATCGGATCAATATGCGCGAGCGGGTTTAATGTCAGTCGTCCGGCATACCGCGCGGTCGGATCGCCGAGTTTATCCGCCACAAAGCCGTGCATGTATTCGTGGAAAATCGCCGAGGGAATGACAACGAGAAAGAAAAAAAGGGGTGTAAAAAAATCCATAGAAATACGCGTCTTGACAAAAATCAGGGAGTCACATATAATGACCCCGCTGTGTTAGTATAACTTGTTTTTTTTTAAAAGCCAAGCATATCCCGACTTTTATGCCACGCTGCGACCTGACTGGGAAGAAAACACTCGTTGGCAACAACGTCTCCCACTCGAATCAAAAAACCAAAAAATATCTCCTGCCGAACCTTCAGGTAAAGACATTTTTTATTCCTGAACTCAAGCGCAAGATCAGACTACGCGTCTCAACGCGCGCACTCCGCACCATCAACAAAAAAGGCGGCCTCTACAAATACATCCAGGAACTCGAGCGGGCGGGCGCGCGTATCCTCTAAACACAAAAAAACTCCCCAGACTCCCCGGGGAGTTTTTTTGTTGCAGAATTATATATCTGATTCGGGTATATACGCCACCACGGTCACTGAGATGTCGGGGTTGAAGTGATCATGGAAATAAAACGTGCCAGGTTCATGGAATAGGACGCGGTATCCTTCGTCGGCGCTGAATTCCCCTGACTCGAGTCCCGGCGTGTGATCATGATCATGTTCGTAGCCGCTGCCCTTCCCCTGCGTCAGGTTGTGCGTTTTCCCATCTCGACTGTTAAACTGTACCGACTCGCCGACTTTAACGATAAGAATATCCGGTTCGGCGTGGTCGCCCCGAAGCGATACCTGATACGCCGCATCCGCCGCCGGTTCAGACGAAAGTCGCACGGCCGCTCGGTCAGGCGCTTTTCTCGCCTGAACATGTCTCACAAAAAAACCAAACCCGACCGATGTCAAAAAAATCGCCGCGAAGATCATGCCACGCCGCATACCATCTACTCTGTCACCTCAACCGACGCCGTCATGTACGGATGCGGTTCGCAAAAATATTCAAAGGTGCCGACGGTGTCGAAGGTGTAGCTATACGATTCACCCTGAGCGAGGAGCGCGCTCGCCGGCCCGCCGTTTTTGCCGGTAACCGTGTGCTTGGCGATATCTTCACTCGTCCAGGTGACGGTTGTCCCCTTTTTGACCGCGAGGGTCTTCGGGGTAAAGGCATAGCCCTTGATCGTCACAGCATTCGCAGCGACCGGCGTGGTGGTTGACCCACTCACGTCGCCGCCCGCCGGTGCCACAGGTTGCGCGCACCCGGCGCCAGCGAGGACGAGGATGGCAGCCAACGATACGATCGGGATGACATATTTCATACTGATGAAATTAAGAATCTCCCTGCACTTTATCACGGCATTTTCAAACCCGCAAGAGTACAGAAAACCCTCCGCTGCCGGAGGGTTTTCTCGAACATGACTATTAAAATTTTTCCGGATACTGCTTCACGATCGCCCCTGACAAGGTGTCAGCAATCGTGCCGATCTGCACATCCGCTTCCGCCTGTTTCGCATACGACTCAGCGTAATCGCCGGTGCCATACGCGTCAACCGCGCCCTTGAGGAGACCGACATGTTCCATGACGAGTGCCTTCACGGCCTCACGCGGCAAGTTTGGATTTGCGCCTGAGAGGAGGTCGGCAATCGCATCCTGATACCCGCCGAGATTCTGGACGGCCTTGTCCATGCCAGCCTGATCACCGCCTTTGGCGGCGAGGGTGTAGTCAACGAAGAATCCGATATGGCTTCTCCAGATTTCGAGAAACTTGTCGCCCGCTTCTTTGCCGTAGACGCTCCCGACCGCTTCTGAGAGTGCGACTGAGTTCTCGTCTAGCGACCCAGCGACGGCCGTAAAATCCGCCTTGCCATCGAACCCGCTCCGCACTGCGGCCGAGGCGAGATTCACATGCTGGCGCTCGAGACTGTTGATGAGCACCCGGAGATCTGCGGCTTTGGTGTCGGTAGTTTTCATCGCGACAGCCGCTCCGCCCTCGGCGAGGTCTTCCGCTTTATCCGCAGCCATCATGGTCGCGACGCCGTAGCCGACGACCAGGCCGAGCACTGCCATCACTACTCCTACCCCCATCGCTGATCCCTTTTTTGCCTCTTCCATACGTTGGGATTTGTTAATAAATAAAGGCTTTTCCTTTCTGCCCACGAGTATACAATAGGGCCTGCCATCTGACAAACATGGGATGTGCATAATTGCGTCCTATCCCTCTCCTGTGTTACTATCGTAGCATTCTCAAACCGAATGGCATTGAAAAATCCACCCCTATGCGACTCAGAGCCTATAAATACTACTTCCTCTACATTTTTTCCATCAAGACCTTTGAAACGGTCATCGTGGTGGTTGACGTGGGCATCGTCATCACCTCCCTCCTCATCCTCCGAAAAGAATTGTCTTTCGAACACGCGGACGGACGGGCATGGCCGATCGCGCTGCTCGCCGGGCTCGCGATCGCTAAATTTCTCTTCGAAGCCTATAAAATGTATGACGGCCTCAATGATTATTTTGAATTCAAAGACGCGGTCGAAAAAGAAAAAGCCGTTTCATACGATGAGATTCTCATGAGTGAAAAGGAAATGAAACTCGGATATAAAAAAATGATCATCCAAACCGGCAAACCGGAATGCGTCTTCTTCTCAGAACGCATCAATGACTACCTCCAGCATGCAAACCCGACGGTGACCGTCGAAACGCGGCCGGCGATCGAAGTGAAAAAAACGATCGAAGAAAATTTTGATGTCCTGCTTCTCTTTCTCAATTATTACTTTTTCAATTCGCTCCGCAACCGGCGGGCTCTCCACAATGGAAAAAAACTCTGCCTGTCGCGGGACCTCGAAATCGGCGCACCGACGGTCTTTCTCCATGCCGGGCGCTATTTCGACTCGCTCCTCACCAATGAACTGTTTGCAAAATATCTCGAGCGGGCGGACGACGGGATGGTGATCGCCGATGCCCAGGAATTTGACCCGATTGATTATGAGCTCGACGGATCCATGCGGCTGCGTGATCTCACGACCTCTCAGATGAACAACCATTTCGGCGGCTCGACGCTCGCGATGACTGGCGACCAGTACCTCGTCATTTGGCGGCAAAACTTTACGACCCAGGTGAGTCGCGATCTCCTCGCGCCAACCGGCAGCGGCTCTTCAAACGCGGGCGATCTGACGAGCGACTTCAAAAAAACCGTCATCCGCACCATGGAACGAGAACTCCTCGAGGAATGCTCACTCGATGAAAAAGTCATGGATACAAAAATCCATACGCGCCTGCTCGGGTTTTACCGCTGGGTCAACCGCGGCGGCCTGCCGCAATTTGTCGGCATCTCAAAAGTAAATCTGCCGCTCAGTGATTTCGAACCGAATAAAAAAGAGGTCATGAAAAATCATGCCAACGTGCGAGAAAATATGGAGTATGTGCACGACATTGACGACCTCCCGCGCGCCATTGCCGTCATTCGCCAAAAAGGCGTCCTCTCCGTGCCGCTCCACATGAATTTGCTGTTTCTCGAAGCGTATTATGAAAAAAGAAAAAAAGACCTTGCGGCCTTTTGGTTTTTTTGAAAAAAGTGACATCCTATCTTTTCTTTTTATCCTCTCGATCATTTTCCATTATCAAAAAAACAGAACTCGAAGGCGAAACACGTCTTGACGCTGAATATTACCAGCCGGAGTATTTGGATTTAAATAAAAAATTACAGGGTTTAAAAACAAAAACAATTGAAGATATTTCAGAATCGGTCATTAGTTTTGGTGCGTATTCACTAACCAGCTACATTGAATGGCAAAATTCAGGAGTGCCATTTATAAACGTTGGTGATGTGCGTGACGGGTTTATTGATTTATCCAGTGTTAAGTATCACTGAAAAAGTTGATCAGATACTCAAAAAGTCACGCGTTAGCGATGGCCAGGTTCTGCTCACCATGGCAGGCACAATCGGAAACGTAGCGGTGTGGAAACGGGGCGCGATCTTTGATGAGTTGAGTGGATGAAGTTTATCGAATTTGCCGAGATATTTCAAGAATTCGATGTGTTTGGAAGATAACGCATCTTGAAATAATAAATTTTAGTTTTCATAGAACTTTGATCAAATTGTAATCCCGATCTCGGTATCCTGACCGTTTGTAGAAATCATAGGCACTCTGGTTTGGAGCGAAGACCTCAACAAAGATAACAGTACATTGCTTCTTTTGAAAATATTGCTCAATTGTCTGCATCAGCATTTTTCCCATTTTCTGACCTCGATATTCTGGATCAAGGTATAGTTCGGTTACCCGGCCAGATTTGTTGGGGATACTTTCAAACTTGCTGATCCTGGTTGGTTTTTCAATAATACCAGCAACAATACCCACAATTTTTCTCTCACCAGTTTCTCCCACGTAAAGGATGCCTTGATGACGTCTTAATTCTTTGAGTGTCTTTTTTACATACTCTTTTCCGTAGTCCGGCGATCGTCTCGTTCGCTTCATATTATCAACCGCAACAATATAGTCCTGAAAACGATTCATGATATCAATCAATTGCTTTTTATCTTTATGCGAATATTTGCGAATGATGATTGGCATACTATAGATCGGGATATCTTTTTTACTTTATCCCAACAAGGTAATACATGATTTTACATCCTCTGTGAATGTGTCGGTCTTTTCATACACATTGAAATTATTTTTCTCTGCCTCATCCTTAATATATTCACTAAATTTCACACTGAATTCAGCCACCGCTCGCTTCGTTTTTTGGCCTGCACCCTGTAGCCAGTCAAAGTGACTATTATTTGCCATTAGGCCTTGAATGGCATTATCAATGTCCAGATCAACAACAAAAAGAACATGAATATGCTCTTTCATGTCTGGATGTTTTTCTGAAAATTCTCTTACATGCTCAGGAAGAATATGAACGCCTTCAAGGATAAGATCTTCATGAACAGCAATTTGAAACTCCATGAGCGCATGGATTCCTACCTTCATCGAGCGTGCCTCGGTAATCTGTTGCTTGATGATGACATCGAGCGGTTCGGCAAAAACCGTATCATGGTCAGATGCACCAGCGTAAGGAAAGAGTTTATCGCGTGACTCTTTCGGCGCCATGGCAAAAAATACACTGCGAAGAGCGTCGGTAGAAAGCCAAGGAATACCCCTCTCTTTCATTAATTGTCTGGCAATAACACTTTTACCAACGCACGGAGCGCCGCCGACGAGATAGATCATACTTTTAGTTGATCAATTAAGGGAAGGCACACACAATTTGAATTGGTTGCTCAATCTAAACAAATTTGTAGACCCCCCGATTCAATCGAGCGATCAAATTGGAACGATTCCGCGCGTCAAAATGCAGAATGTTCCGCTACGTCGGACTTACTAAACGCAGTGCGAACGTATTTTGAAAGAAATTGTTAAAGGAATTCGCTTCATTCGATCGGGCGCGCCCGCCACAGGGCGCGCTGGCAGGGAGGAATGAAACCGAAGCGGCCAGACGAATCACCGAACCAATTGAACCGATCGGGCGGGCGGCGGAGGGTGCAGTGAGGAGCCGCCCGTCCTGATTCGCCGCCAGAATTGATGTTTCGGGTTGAAAATGTGC
>CAYHTX010000052.1:0-7587 GCA_964359615.1 uncultured Gammaproteobacteria bacterium
GGAGAAGCAGGTGATCATTCAGAAACTCCGTGAAGCGGAGCGGAACACGGCCATGCAGGATTTCAAGACTCAGGAAGGCGGCATCGTGCAGGGCATCGTGCATCGTCGCGATCGGATGGGGAGCATGCTCATCGATCTCGGGAAAATTACCGGTCTGGTTCCGCCCGAGGAGCAGATTCGTCGCGAGCAGTACCGTCCGGGCGCGCGCATGCGATTTTACGTCGTTTCAGTCGCGAGCGGCACGCGGGGTCCGGAGATCATACTCTCGCGCGCGCACAAAAAAATGGTGGAAATTATTTTTCAAAATGAGATTCCGGAGATTGCCGACGGCGGGGTGGTCATAAAAGGGATTGCGCGCGATGCCGGAAATCGTTCGAAAGTGGCGGTCTCGACTTCGGACGAGAGCATTGACCCGATCGGCGCCTGCATCGGCCAGCGGGGGAGCCGCATCACGACCATCATTGATGAACTCGGCGGTGAGAAAGTGGACATCATTCAATATAGCGATAATCCGGCTGATTACATCCGCCATGCCCTGTCTCCGGCAAAAGTGGTGGCAGTGGAACTGAATGACGCTGAAAAAGAAGCCGATGCCCGTGTCGCAGCGGATCAATTTTCGCTCGCCATCGGCCGCGGCGGACAGAATGTGCGGCTCGCGGCTGAACTCACGGGCTGGAAGATCAATGTGGTCGAAGAGGGCGGCACGGAGAAGGCGTCGAGCGCGGATGAGATGAGTGAGGAAGCGCCCCCGACCGAAGAAGCGCCGAACCAAACCGGAGCAGCCGAGACCGCGTAAGACTCGAGAATTGTTTTTTGCCTCTGCGTGTGGTATAGTCTTTCCACCATATTTTTTGTATGAAATTTCTTTTTGATGCCCTTCTCTACCAGCCGATTTTTAATCTCTTTGTCCTCGTCTATCATCTCATTCCGGACGTCGGTGTCGTGATCGTCATCATGACCGTCATGTTGAAAGCCGTGCTTTACCCGTTCACGGCCGCGTCCCTGAAAGCGCAGAAGTCGCTCGCCGATCTCCAGACGCAGGTGGATCAGATCAAGAAAAAATATCCGAACGACAAAGACCGCGTGAATCGGGAAATGCTCGAGCTCTACCGCGTGAATAAAGTCAACCCGCTCGGCTCCTGTTTGCCGCTCATTATCCAGCTTTTTATCTCGATCGCGCTCTATTATGTGCTCCGGGCCGGACTCACGAGCGATGACTTTACAAAACTCTACTCCTTTGTGCCGAATCCGGGGCATATTAACACGGTCTCGCTCGGCTGGCTCGATCTCAGTCAGTCGCGGAACATCGTACTCGCGCTCCTTGCGGGGGCGTCGCAGTTTTGGGTCTCGCGCATGATGGTCCGGAAGCGGCCGCCGGCGGCCGTCGGGCCGGGCGGGAAAGACGAGGACATGATGGCGATGGTCAACAAACAGATGCTATATTTCGTCCCGGTCATTACGGTGTTTGCCGGGCTGCAATTTCCGGCCGGACTCGCGCTCTATTGGTTTTTTTCCACGCTGCTCACCGGTTTTCAGCAGCTTGTCCTTTTTCGAGAAAAGCCGCATACTCCAAAAGAGGTGTGAATCGGTTTCGACTTTTGTATGCGGCTCAGCTTCAAACAACTGAAACATTTGTCGGTCGAGACGCGGTCAGGGACATTTCTCGGTCATGTCCATGAGCTCACGATTGATGCGACCGGCCAAATGATTCTCCAGTATACGGTCAGAACATCACTCATTGATCGGCATGAGTATCTTATCCACCGCGAGCAGGTGATTTCTGTCAGTGAAAAAAAAATGATCGTTGACGATGGGGTGAAAAAGGCGACTGAACAGCCGCCAGCAGTCGAGCCGCTCGAAGTTGTCCCAAAGTCGGCCAGTCTCGGCCGTCAAGCCTAGCTCGTTTTTGTTCTTATGACTTTCGGGGATCGCATCCGCGCGACACTGGCGTATTTTGACATCTTTGATCAGCCGCTCACCGGAGTCGAGCTGTATCGCCTATTGTGGACCGGAGAGGCAGAAACGCGCACCGCGTTTTTTTTGTCACTCGAGCGCGAAGTGGCGTCCGGGAGCATCGAATCTGCCGCGGGTTATTACTTTCTGCCGAACCGCGGCTCTCTCGTCCGGGTGCGCGCCCGGTCTGTGCGTATTCTCGAGAAAAAAATGAAGATTGCCGAGCGTACGATGAAGCGGCTCCGGCTCATTCCATTTCTCGAAGCGGTCATGGTCACGAACACGATCGCGCTCGGCGCGCCGCGGCCCGGAAGCGATATTGATCTCTGTCTCATTACGCGTCCCGGGCGTCTCTGGACCGTGCGGCTCCTGCTGATCCTCATACTCGATCTGCGCCGGCAGCGTCCGACCCCCGGGCGCACGGCCGATAAAATTTGTCCGTGTTTTTTTATCGCCGACGATAGGCTTTCGCTCGAACGGGTGGCCGATGAGACGCCGGACATTTATCTGTTGTACTGGCTTTGTCATCTCACGCCGCTCTATGACCCGCGGGGAGTCCTCGACCGGGTGCAGGCGGCCAATCAGTGGGTAGGGGAGTTTGTTCCGCGGGGGCTGCGGCCGTACCGGAGGTCAACTCGCCGGCGGGTGGCTGATGCCGGGTGGCGGAAGTTCGCCCGCCGTGTCTGCGAACGGGTCGGGCGGGGGGCGGTCGGAGATGCCGTGGAAACGCTGGCACGACGCCTCCAGGCGGCTCGCGTTAGCCGCACCTATGGCAGCCTCGCGGCGCTGCCTGATACGCGGGTCGTACTCGATGAGCATATGCTCAAATTTCATAAAAATGATCGGCGGGTGTTCTACCGCCAGCTGTGGGCGGCGCGCCTCGCGCAGGCAGGGGTGGCCGCATATCAGACGCGATTGTGATTTCAGAGCGACCATCTTGTCGCCTCGATCGGGCGCTTCGCGTCTTCCTGGGACTCAGCATTTTTTTGCTGCCCTGGCAGACGATATTCATCTCCCGCGAAGTGATGCTCCGCAGCGCGAAATGGGAATACGGAACGCTCGGGTGGTATGCGACAGAAATCCTTCTGTGGTGCGCCGTCATTCTTTTTGTGGTTTGGTTTTGGCAGCGGTCTCGCATGGTTATGTCCCGGGCGTTTCGGCTGACGCCTGATCGGATTTTCGTCGCTGCCTGTCTGGCATGGCTTCTCTATGTCCTCGCGAGCACGCTTTGGAGCGTTGACGCCGCACTCGCGCTGCAGGCGGCTACCCGGCTGCTCGCGGCCGCGCTTTTCTTTTTTATGATCGTTCTCGGGCCGCTCTCGGTTCGCCGCATGGCGGCGCTTTTTATCGCGAGTGCTCTCGGGCAGGCGGTCTTTGGAATCTATCAATTTTTGAGCCAGAGTGTCGCGACTTCGCCGCTCCTCGGGCTCGCGGCGCATCCGGCGTGGCAGGGAGGCGCGGCAGTCATCGAAGCCGGAGGCGAGCGGTGGCTGCGCGCCTATGGCGCGTTTTCGCACCCGAACGTCTTCGGCGGATTTCTCGTCGCAGGCATCATCGTGACTGCCCTCTTGTGGCCGAGCACTGCCTCCCGCCGCGTGCGCCTCTCAGCGCTCGCGATCGAGAGCGCGGCGCTTTTTTTCACCTTCAGCCGTTCGGCCTGGCTCGCGCTCCTCATGAGCGGTGTCGGCCTGGCCATATATGCGTTCACGACTCGCGCGCGGCCGCACCTCGCGACACTCCTTGTTCTCGCCGCGTCCTTTGCAGTCGGCTTTGGCCTGTTTCCGTCCCTCATCGCGACTCGGCTGTCGGTCGCGTCCCCGCTCGAGGTGCGTTCCGTCGCGGAGCGCCTCGGCGGGTTTGGCGACGCGCTCGAGCTCGCCTCCCTTCACCCGTGGCACGGGGTCGGGATCGGTAATTATACGGCCGCGCTCCGGACCATGGTTCCGGGGTATCCGGGATATGCGTATCAGCCGATCCACCATGTGCCCCTCTTATTTTTTATCGAACTCGGGTGGTTCGGGGTCGGTCTGTTTGGACTGGCGCTCGTTTCTTTCGCCGTCTTTATGAGCGGACAACCATCGCAGCGCGTAGTCGTGCTGCGCCTGCTGCCTTTTCTCATTCCCTATCTCGTCCTCGCCCTTTTTGATCATTATGTGTTTTCTTCTTTTACCGGACTGCTCCTCACGGCCTTTTCCTTCGGCCTGGCCGTTCGGCTCGTCCCCACCCTGTCCCCATCCCATCCACCGGCTGTGCACACAGGAGCTACACTCTGCGAAAAAGAGCTGGTGAGCAGCGGTTGACAGAGGAGCGGAAAACTGAGAGAATACCTTCGAAAAGTCCAGTGTTGGACACGAGCACGAAACGCACGCCATCGATTTCATGCCACCGACAGGCATCATGAGATCACTGTGGACGGCGTATCGAGCTTGTGCCCGACGGTGGACTTTTTTCGTAGTGTGGGAGTACTTTCCTGTGGAAAAGTCCCGACTTCTGCCCCCTTGACATTCTTCGCCAATTCGCTACAATGGCAAAGCGATTATCACTCGTTTAGAGAGAGTGATAATCGGCAGCCTTCTTTATTCATCTTTTTATTATGAGAGGCATATGAACATCAAACCGCTTGGCGACCACATCGTGGTCAAAGTGCTCGAAGAAGAGCAGGTTACTGCGTCCGGGATCGTGCTTCCGGATACGGTCGATAAAGAAAAGAAAGCGCAAGGGAGCGTCATCGCTATCGGCCCGGGCAAAATGCTCGAGAATGGCAGCCGCGCGGCGATGGATGTCGCGGTCGGACAAATTGTCCTTTTCAAAAAATGGGGCGGCGACGAAGTCGAGGTGGATGGCGTCGAGTACAAAATTATCAGTGCCGAGGATGTCCTCGCGGTCATGGAGAAATAAGGGTCGCGTTACATTCTATTTTCTACTTTTCCCGCCCAGGGCGGGACCCCGCCCGCTGGCGGTGGCTATTTTCTAACAACATATGGCAAAACAAATTAAACACGGTGACGAGGCACGACACGCGCTGGTCGCGGGCGTGAACATCCTCGCGAATACGGTCAAAGTGACGCTCGGGCCAAAGGGCCGCAATGTCGTCCTCGACAAAGGCTTCGGCGCGCCGACCATCACGAAAGACGGCGTATCAGTCGCGAAAGAAATCGAGCTCGAAGACAAATTTGAAAATATCGGCGTCGAACTCGTGAAAGAGGTGGCGTCGAAAACGAACGACGTGGTCGGCGACGGCACCACGACCGCGACGGTCCTCGCGCAGGCGATCGTGAATGAAGGCATGAAGAACGTGGCCGCCGGCGCGAATCCGGTGGCGCTCAACCGCGGCCTCCATCACGCAGCCGAGGCAGTGGTCGTCGAGCTTCAAAAAACTGTTTCCAAAAAAGTTGAAAAAGATGAGATCGCGAACGTGGCCGCCATTTCGGCGAACGACCGCGAGATCGGCGAAAAGATCGCCGAGGCCATGGCAGAGGTCGGGGAAGATGGTGTCATCACCGTCGAAGAGTCTCAGTCATTCGGCATGTCGATCGAGACGGTGAAAGGCATGCGCTTCGACAAAGGCTATGTGTCGCCGTACATGGTCACGAATCCGGACCGCATGGAGGCCGAGATCGAAGACGCGTACATCCTCATTACTGAAAAAAAGATTTCATCCGTTGATGATCTGCTGCCAGCGCTCGAAAAAGTCGCGCAGAGCGGCCGGAAAGACATGGTGATTATTGCCGAAGATGTGGACGGGCAGGCGCTCGCGACCATTGTCGTGAATAAACTGCGCGGCACCCTCAGTGTGCTCGCGGTCAAAGCGCCCGGCTTTGGTGATCGCCGCAAGGAAATGCTCCAGGACATCGCTGCTTTGACTGGCGGGCGTGTCATCAGCGAAGAGGTGGGTTTGAAGCTCGAAAACGTGACCCTCGAGGATCTTGGTCGCGCGCGCAAAGTCGTGGCGACGAAAGAAAATACTACGATCGTCGAAGGCAAGGGCGAGAAAAAAGCGGTCGAAGATCGCGTGGCGCAGATCCGGAAACTCATTGAACAGACTGACTCTGAATTTGACCGCGAGAAACTGCAGGAGCGGCTAGCGAAACTCGCGGGCGGTGTCGCCGTCATAAAAGTCGGCGCGGCCACGGAAACCGAAATGAAAGAAATCAAACACCGCATCGAAGACGCCGTTGGCGCAACCAAGGCGGCTGTCGAAGAAGGCGTCGTGCCGGGCGGCGGAGTGGCGTTACTCCGCGCGTCGAAAGCGCTCGATTCTCTTAATCTCATTGACGAAGAAATGGTGGCTGTCAAAATTTTGAAGCGCGCGCTCGAAGAGCCGATCCGGATCATCGCCTCGAATGCGGGCTTTGAAGGCGCGGTCGTGGTTGACGAAGTAAAGAAACATTCCGGCAACTTCGGCTTCAATGCCGCGACCGGCGAATATGAAGATCTGGTCGTGGCCGGTATCATTGATCCGACCAAGGTGACGCGGTTCGCACTCCAGAACGCAGTGTCAGCGGCCGGCATGCTCCTCACGACTGAGGCCGTCATCACCGACCTCCCGAAGAGAGAAGAGGGCGGCGGTATGCCGGGCGGCATGGGTGGAATGGGCGGCATGGGCGGGATGATGTAAAGAAATTGAAACAATAACAGCTCCTCCGTCCGCCTCAGGCGGACCGGGGGAGTTTTGTTTTTGAGGTTGACATGGGACTCGCCCCGTGATACGTTTTTTGTCTAGCGAAACCAGGCTGATGTTCCCGAAAGGCCATCAGCGTCCTGCGTCAAGCGGGAATTTTTCGGAGGAATTTCGATGAACAAGCTCATGGCTATCGTTGTGGCGCTTTTTCTCGCAGCAGTGGGCGCGTTTGCGCTCGCTCTCAGGACCGATCCGGTGGCTGAGCCGCGGCTGGCGCTCGCGGATCAGATGGATGCATATGAAACGGTTGCCGGAAAGGAGGCGGCAACTGTCGGGCTGCGACTCGCGCGGCCGCATCTCAGTCGAGAGGCAGTTGCGTACTTCGACGCGAGACTCACCGCTCTCGGCGGGTCGCGGGGTACCTGCCTCAGCCACGATGACTCGTGCGGGCAGTTCGTCTTCGACCTCGCGGTGCATTTTCGTCGGGAGGCGGACGGCATGGCGAACCCGAAAGAAAAATCGAAGTATGAAGATCGCGTCCCGATCCAGGTGCTCAGCACCTTCTTCGTGACGCTGAACAACCTCGCGCTTCTCCTCGATGACGAGGTCGGGCGAGCCTCATCCCTCGACGATCTCGCCAGGGTGAGGAGAGACTTCGAGACCGTGAAAGAGCAGATGGAGGCCGCGCTCGCGCCGTACAGGGAGCGCCTCGAGGAGCCGGAATAACGGGAGGGATGAGTCGGGAGCGTCTCGCGCATACGCTCCCGACGACCCCGACTTCTTTACCCGGGATGCAAGAAAATTGACAGCCAACTTCTTCATTCTGTATACTCACCCTACTATGTCACCAACCGAATTTAAGGAACAACATCAAGATGATATGGATAAAGTCGTTACCATGGGGGTGCTTCTGGAGTTCACCGATAGTTTTTTGATCCCACGGTTTTCTGAAATGATGGATGAAAAGATAGCTGCCAGTGAGCTCCGCATGGTCGACAATATAAAAGGAGAAA
>CAYHTX010000053.1:0-7555 GCA_964359615.1 uncultured Gammaproteobacteria bacterium
AGTTTTATGCCCTGCCGCAGGCGCCGCAGCAGTACAAGCAGCTCCTCATGGTGGCTGGATTTGACCGGTATTACCAGATCGCGCCGTGCCTGCGCGACGAAGATCCGCGCGCAGACCGGAGCCCGGGAGAGTTTTATCAGCTCGATGTGGAGACCAGTTTTCTCGAGCCGGATGAATTTTTCAAGGAAATGGAGCCGCTGTTTACCGAGCTCACCGAAAAAGTGGCCGGGAAAAAAGTCATGCAAAAACCGTTCCCGCGGATTCCATACCGCGAAATTCTCGAAACCTACGGCTCAGATCGGCCAGACCTCCGCTATGGTTTGCCGATGCGGGATGTGACCGAGTGGGGGAACCGGACCGGCTTTAAGGTTTTTTCTGAAGCGAAGTTTGTCCGGGCGCTCGTTGTGCCGGGCGGAGCAACGTTCACGAGAAAAGACATTGACGAGGTGTATACGGACGCGGCGAAACGGGCGAAGGCCAAGGGACTGGCGTGGATGAAATTTGTGGGCGGGAAGTGGGAAGGGACGATTGTGAAGTTTTTCGCAGACAGTGAGCTTGCCGAACTGTCACGTTTGCTCGTCCTAGGCGGTGAACCTCACCCCAACCCTCTCCTAAAAGGAGAGGGAGGCGACGTGGGACTCGAAGGGGGTATCGTGTTTTTTGTCGCTGACAACTGGGAAGTATCGTGCAAGGCGCTCGGGGCGGTCCGGAGTCTGGTTGGAGTGAGCATGAAACTCGCTGATCCGGAGCTCATCGCCTGGGCCTGGGTGGTGGATTTTCCGTTTTATGAGTGGAGCGAAGAGCAAAATAAAATTGATTTTGGGCATAATCCGTTCTCCATGCCGCAGGGCGGACTCGAGGCGCTGAACTCCAAAGATCCGCTCGATGTGCTCGCCCACCAATACGATATTATCGCGAATGGTCTCGAGCTCTCGAGCGGCGCGGTCCGCAACTACGACCCCGACATCATGTACCGCGCGTTCGAGATTGCCGGTTATGAGAAAGACATCGTTGATAAAAAATTTGGCCACATGATCAAGGCCTTTGAATTTGGTGCGCCGCCGCACTGTGGCTTTGCGCCCGGGGTAGAGCGTCTCGCGATGCTCCTGCTCGGCGAGCCGAATATCCGGGCAGTCGTGCCGTTCCCGAAGAATCAAAAGGCCGAGGAGCCGATGGTCGGGAGTCCGAGCGAGGTGGATGGGAAGCAGCTGAAGGAACTCGGGATTCGGATTGAGGAGAAAGACGCATAAAATTCTGCACTGTGAGGGGAGGCGAGGTGGGGTCAGCCCCCAAGTATGACCCCCTCTAACTCCCCCGTTCGGCGATTCGACTGAGCTCATCGAAGTCTGAAGCTCAGTTCGGGTGACCTCACTGGAACCCCGACTGAAGCCTCATAGGGGGAGAATTTATTTTTTTAGATCTTGTTTTCTCTATGTTGAAGGAGTTGTTTGCTTCAAGGTATTTTTTTCTTCTTTCTCTTGCCGCCATTATCATTCTTGCTTTGTTTCTTCGCATCCACAATATTTTTTCATATAACTCGTACTGGGCCGACGACGGTGGAGCGCACATTGCGTACCTTGAAACTATCCGTCATGACGGCCGGCTGCCGACGCTAGAGGAAAACTATCTTGCCTGGCATGAGCCTCTATATTATCTCCTGACCGCCCTCTGGGTAGCGGTTGGCGCTGTTTTTGGCATCACTTCTCTCAATTGGTCCGAGGCGCTCCAGATCCTCTTTTTTTTCATTGCCGCGTTTGCTGTCGAGGGCATTGCCTACCGGCACAGCAAAGGAAATAAAATAGTGACAGTGTTTTCGGTCATGGCGTTCTCATTCTTTTTTACCGCAGTCAAGCTTTCGGCGTACCTAACCAATGAACTTCTCGCGCAAGCGCTCATCCTCTCTGCCGTGCTGCCCTTTTTGTATGGTCGCCTTGGTGAAAAAAGTCCTCCCGAATATGCGGGGAAAAGCCGGAAAAATTTGATTGCCTTTAGCATCATCCTCGGCATAGCGACTCTCGTCAAACTCACGGCGTTTGTGGCGCTTGGCGCAGCCGTTCTTACCTGGCTCATCGCATTTGCCCGCACCCGTGAACAGAGTTTTCTTTTTTCGGCGGCCGTCGCTCTCGCGATTGTTGGCATCATCAATCTGCCTTGGGTCGTTTACAAATACCATCACTTTGATTCCGTGTTTACTATTAACCTCGCGGAGTCGGGAACGAAACAGTCGATTGTCTCGAGCGATGGGTGGCAGTATCTCCGGACACTGAATGCGCATGTCTTTTCCGATTATCCCTATTGGTTTCGGGGGCCGCATTCATTTGTCTCCATTCTCATTGCCGATGCATTTGGCGACTACTATAATCTCTTTGGACAGGCCGATCGTGTGCGGGCATTGCCGGACACGGAAAAAATCCTCACCGGAAATGGCCGGTACACCACACCCGCCAACTGGCGCGCGAATGCGTGGGCGATCCGGACAGGGCTCGTCATATCTCTCGTTTCAGTCATTGGCTTTATCGGCTTCATAGTATCGAGATTTCGCAGTCGGAGTTGGACCGCGAACGATATCTTTCTCACCCTTCTTGTCCTCGGCGGATTTCTCTCGCTCGTCTATAATGTCCTCAGGCTCCCGTACCTCGAGCGCGGCACACTCAAGGCCCAGTTTATCCTGTTTGCTTTCCCGCTTCTTTGGATAATTTCAAATACCTGGTGGTCGCGCGTCGTGAAGCGGCCTGCTATTCTATCACTTATTATCGGAGCGCCATGGATCGTGTATCTCTTCCTGGCTTGGCCCATCCTATGGGTTTCATAAATCACATCCGACTGTTTTTCGCCGCGCGCCGCTTCGAGCTTGGCGTTCTTTTTGGGTTTCTTGCGCTCGTCAGCGTCGTCTACGGGGGGACGATGGCGTGGGGATTTTTTAGCGATGATTTTCATCACCTCTTTGTCACGGCCGACGGGCAGCCGGCCTGGTGGTATTTCATGACGAACATTATTGGCGAGCGCGGCGGGAGTTCTTATGGTCCGATCTTTAATGTGCTTTTGGCGATCGAGTACGCACTCTTCGGCCTTTTTGCGCCAGGGTGGCACGCGGCGAGTGTATTTCTTCATGGCGTCACCGGTTTTTTTGTTTTTCTCACTGGCCGTAAGATCACGAAGAGCGATCTCATCGGTCTCACGGCTGGAGTTCTCTTTCTTGTTCTTCCCAGCCGCACCGAAGCTGTGGGGTGGATTGCCGGCCAGCCGCATCTTCTCGCCACACTTTTTTATCTGGTTGGCATCTATTGGTATCTCGTGTTTTTGCATGAGCGCAAGTCACTCCATTATACGCTCGCGCTTCTCGCCGCTCTCCTATCACTTTTCACCAAGGAAATTGGCGTTACGATTTTCGGCGCGTTTTTTCTCCTCGAGATTTGGGATCAGTCGCGGCGCAGCGGGGATTTTAATCGTGAGTTTCTGATCAGTCTCGTCCGCCGACTCAGTCTGCCCGGCGTGCTTTTTTGCGCGTATCTCCTGCTTCGGTGGTATGCCACCGGACAGCTCGGCGGCTATTATGGCGGGCAAACTCTTGCCTTTGATCTCGCCCCTATGATGCGGATGTTCGTCGAATTGTCAGTCGGAATCTTCTTCCCGCATCCGTATCGTGCAGTTGCGGCCGTGTTTATCATGCAGCACCTGATCGCTGCCGTCATAATGGTCGGCGTTTTTTTCTTTTTTCTTTTCAAAAAAGCCGGAGCGTTTCGTCGTCCACTTTTTTTATTTTTCGCCTTGTATCTCGTGTCTGTGCTCCCGTTTTTACAGCTCGAGCTGAATCATTCTCATAACGGGGGAGAGCGGTACACGTATTTGCCGTCACTCTTTGCAGCACTACTTGTCGCTGCGGCAGTGTCGGCATTTTTTCGGATCACGGCGTTTCGCTACCGGAGCGTTGGCATCATGGTCGTCGTGATCGCAGCGCTTTTTCTTCCGTTCCACCCCGGGAAAAATGCTTCATGGCAATCGGCGAGCAGTGTCGTTCAGGGCATTACCCAGAGTTATCCGGAAGCGCGTGGTTCCGGAGGGGACTATCTCATCTTTGTCGGACTCCCGGATACGGTGGGGGGTGCCGAAGCCTTTCGGAACGCGATCCGGGAAGCGATTGTCTTGACTTACAAACAATCGCTCCCGGCTGGTGAAAGAATCCCCATATATACCGCTCTTCAGAGCGAAACTGCGATAAAGCAAAAGTTCAACCTCGAAAAACAAGACGAATATCGGTATATTCTCAGAGCCGAAGGGGGTGGAGATATGTTCACCGGTTTTTCCTCGTTTACCAATGATCTTGCGACGTTTGCTCTCCTCCCGGGGAGCCGGCCGGAGCGGGGAAGCGGTATCATGATTGAATTTAATGCTGCCGAGCTCGAGCGAATGCAGCGTGCGGGCCAAAACGTGCGGATGATGTATTATTCCGAGGGGAGACTCGCGGGGAGAGTGATTGAATGATATGTCGAGAAAAGAAAAAATCGGACTTCTCCTTCTGGTCGTTATCGCTACGGCGCCGTTTGTCGTCAATCTCCGCGACACGTTTCTTTCCGACGATTGGGACTGGCTCCGCATTACCCGCGAGCGGGATCAGCCGCTCTACGAATATTTTGCGACGAATTATGAAGGAACACGCGACCGGGGATCCTATCGCCCGATGATGAATGTGTTTTGGGTGACGCACGAAGCGCTTTACGGCCTCGAGCCGATCGGATACCACGCGAGCCTGATTCTTCTCCATGTCGTAAATACGCTTCTTGTGTATCTCATACTCCTCAGGCTTCCCTGGATCCCGACCAATCGCCGTACTGTCTGCGCATTTTTTACAGCGCTTTTTTTTGCGATTCTGCCGAGTCATGCCGAAGCAGTGGCGTGGATTGCCGCGGTGAATGATCCGCTCATGACATTTTTTTATCTCCTGTCTCTCTTAGCCTTGCTACGCGCCCGCGACGCGTCGTCCCGACGGACATGGTGGTACATCGGATCGCTTATTTCATTTACGCTCTCCCTTCTCACCAAAGAAATGGCACTGACGTTGCCGCTGGTTGTCGGGCCATTCATTCTTCTCGACAGTTTGCACGGGAAGGGGCGTTCGGCAGGCGCCACGATCAAGCGTACCGCGCTTCTCGCGACACCATACCTCGCGCTTCTCGCCCTCTACTTTTTCGTCCGGTGGTATGCGACCGGTGTTTTTTTTGGCTACTATTCGCATGATGTCGATCCGAGCGGCGAAGTTTTTTTTCTCTCATACGCGAGCATGATGATCGGTCATCTGTTTTCAAACCCGTGGCGAACCGTGGTGACTGAGTGGGTATTTTCGGTAAAGGATGTCGTCCTCGGCGCGACGGCTCTTTTTGGCATGATTGCCCTGCTTTTCGCCGCCCAAAAGAGGCGCGGGCGAGTCATGTTCGCTCTCGGAGCGGCGTGGCTCGTGACTTTACTCCCGCTCTCGAGTTTTGTCCTGCCGATTTCGAAGTATATGAGTGAAGAGGGAGAACGGTGGATCTATCTCCCGTCAGTCTTTTTTTGCGCTCTCGTGGCGTATGTTCTCACGTATGTTTTTCTGGTTCGTCGCTACGTCGCCGTCATCCTCGTTGCCCTCATAGTGCTATTTTGGACAACGACACTTTTCGAGAAAACCTGGCGCTGGCACGAGGGGGCGCTCCTCGCGCGGCAGACGATCGCCTCGTTTCTCGCGATCGCCGAGCGGGAAAAATATGACGGGATTGTGGCTGTCGGCCGGCCGGAAACATTCCACGGGGTGCTCCTCTTTCGGACCGGCTTCCCGCAGGCCATCGAACTCATGGGCGGCAGGCGGCATGACATTTTACCCATTGCGTACACGTGGTATGAAAAGGGGCAGCAGACGTCCGTCCGACGGACCGATGCTCGCACATTTGTCTATGAGACAGCCCCAAAACATCAGCGGATCTATGCGCCGCTCGAAACCGTATCTGATGATTACAGGAGTTCGCTCCAGGAGTATTATCGCGAGTGGCTTTTCGGCGAATATGTGGGGAGTGAATTTCGGCTCGAGCTGTCGCGCGCGTTCGAGGAAACAAACAACGCAGCGGACAAAAAAATCGGCATTCTCTTTTTCAATGATGGGGAGTGGCTCCCACATACGTTTTAATCTTTTCTTGATTCCAGTCCTCGCATTTGGTACACTGGCAGTACGCGATGCGTGTACTTTTTTTGAGTATGAAAAATGTTCAAATACAACTGTCCCGGTTCACCGGACCGCTTGATCTGCTCTTGAATCTAATTTCCAAAAAAAAATTGCACATTTCCGAGATTGCCCTCTCGGAGGTTACTGAGCAGTATCTTCGCTATCTCGACACCATCGAAGAACGAGATGCCGATGAACTCGCGGATTTTTTGGTCGTGGCAACGCGGCTGCTCCTCCTCAAATCCCGGACCCTGCTGCCGAAGTTTGCCGCAGACGAGGAAGATGGACAGAGTCTCGAGCGCCAGCTCCGCCTCTATAAGGCGTTTATGGATGCGAGTAAACCGCTGAGCAAACTCTGGCTTGGGTCGGGACGGAGTCTATGGCACGATGAGCCGCCGCGACGCCCGACTGCCTTCGTCCCGAGTGAGAATGTGACGCTCGCCACGCTCCGGCGGAGTATGATACAATTAGTGAACCGTCTCGAACCGCCGAAAGAACTCCCGGAGACGCGGATCGACCGAGCGGTATCAATGAAAGAAAAGATCAACCGAATTCGGGAATTGCTCAGGGCGGCGAAGCGGCTCTCATTTCAGGATATTGTCGGGGAGGTGAGAAATAAGACTGAGGTGATCGTCAGTTTTCTCGCGATCCTTGAGCTCATGAAGCAGCGCGCAGTCGCGCTCCGACAGGACGAAAGTTTTGGAGATATTGATATTGTCAGACTATGAATCTCGAGAGCCAAATCGAATCCATCCTCTTTGTGGCCGCAAAACCACTCTCTGTCCGCACGATCGCCAAAGCGATTGGCCGGGCGGAGGCTGAAGTCGTGGAGATCTTTGAATCACTGCGGGCGAAGTATGCTGACGATGCATCTGGATTTAGTCTCATTACAAACGGGGCTGAGGTTCAGCTCGGCACAAAGCCGGAGAACGCCGCCGCAGTCGATGGATTTGTGAAAGACGAAGCAGCCGGAGAACTCACCCGAGCTCAGCTTGAGACGCTGACCGTCATCGCCTATCGCGGGCCGGTGACTCGGCCGGAGCTCGAGCAGATCCGCGGCGTGAACTGTGCGCTCATTTTGCGGAGTCTCCTCATACGCGGGTACATTGAAGAATACGAAGAGGCGACATCGCTCACGACCGTATATCGGCTGTCGCTCGAGGCGATGCGCCACCTCGGTGTCGCGAGTCCGGAGGAACTTCCGGACTATGCCGCGCTCCATGCGCATGAATATATCGAAGCTGCACTTAGAAAAGATGACCAGAACCCATCTCAAAAATAACTTCTGGCTCATTTTCGGCCACTTTTGGCTGCAAAATGTCCAAATTTCGTCTCCATAATACCACTATGCCTCCTCAATTTGTC
>CAYHTX010000054.1:0-7551 GCA_964359615.1 uncultured Gammaproteobacteria bacterium
GCTGCAAAAAGCCGCCCGGAAGATGAAATTCTTTGTGCGCGTGCTCCGGCCAAATCTCCTCGATCGCTTTGAACACCACCTTAAAATACTCGGTCTGCTCTTTCCCAACCACGTGAATCATGAGGTCTGGGTTATAGTCAGCAAAATGCGCCCGATGCAAACCGAGGTCTTTCGCTTCATACGTCGGGAAGCCTTCGGAATTGATAAACACCCGATCATGAAGGCCTCGCTTTCCCCCCTCGTAAATAATTGCCCCGTCGCTCTCTTTGAAAAGCCCGCTTTTGAGATACTCGCGCACGATCGCTTCGCCCGGCCCGAACACCTCTGACTCCATATAGAGCCGATCAAAATGCGTGTTCAGTCGTTTATAGATCGTGTCAAAATATTCTAAACTCCACCCGACCGTCAGCCGGTAAAGTTCCTGGATTGCCGGATCTTTTTTATAGACCCGCTTGTTCATGGCGACAATTTCCGCTTTGACCGCAGGATCTTCTTCAAAGGCGGTTGCTGCCTCGGCATAGATCTTCCCCAAAAATGCCAGGCGCTTCTCGAGCGGTTCAGAAACATGATCCTTGACTTCGTTTTCATGCCTCAAAATCCCCCACATAGCTTTCGCCACATGCATGCCAACGTCTCCCTGATAATTCACACGCACGACCTCATGCCCCGCGTTCTCCAAAATCCGCGCAATACTTTCACCAGTAATGAGATTTTTAAGATGCCCCAAATGAAAGGCCTTGAGCGGATTCGGACAGCCGAACTCGACGAGCATTTTCTTTTTCTCTCCTGCCGTCACCATGCCGTATGCCTCCCCCCTTTTTTTAATCTCTCCGAAAATCATCTCCGCCACTTTTTTTCCATTCAAAAAGAAATTCACATACGGCCCAAATGCTTTCACCGTATCGACAATTCCTGATTCATAATTCTTAATTCTTGATTCGAGTTCAACCGCCACCTCAGCCGGATTTTTTTTCTTTTCTTTCGCGAGCTGAAAACATCCAAATGCCAAATCGCCCATCTCCGGCTTTGGCGGGACAGAAAAAGCGATGTCGCCAGTCACGCCGACCGTATGGAGGGCTTGTGCAATTTCTTCACGGATTTTTGTTATCATAAGATGTGGATCAGCCGTATTCTATCATGTTTCCCTAGATTGTCAACGGAAAATCCGCTCGTTTGAGCGGATTTTACACCATCTGAGAAGATCTTAAAGCTCCGTATGTTTCACAATTCTCCCTTGTACTTTTTCGATCGGATACTTCTTTTTCGTTTTTTCGAGCTTAGCATCGAACGCGCGGACGACATCAACCCCAAGGTCGCGGCTAAGTAGAAGCAAGCAAAACATAATATCGCCGAGTTCATCCCGAATACCTTCTTTGTGGTCCTCGATATATTTCTCGAGGTCATCCCCCTTCCGCCACAAAAAATGCTCAAGCAGTTCCGCGGCCTCAATCGAAAGCGCCATCGCCAGATCCCGCGGTGTATGATGCGACTCCCAGTTGCGTTCTCTCCGAAACGCAACGATATTTTCCGTCATGCGTTCAATGTCGGTCATATCTCTCATAAAAAATCTCCACTATCATATCTCGATCCGCCGTACCTTGGCAATGACGAGACGAATTTTTTCGTAGCTGATCTCTGGCGGGAGATGCTCCTTAATCGAAGTGAGAGGCTTGTCTTCTGTCACATGTGCCAGCGCCGGGAGAATCAGTTGCTCTTCTTCCAGTGTGACAAAGTGGCGAATATCAAGTTCCCCGCCTGCCAGATACCAGGTAATGAGGTGAGTATAAATAGTAGTCAGACCAAGGTTGCGGATTTTGGCAATTTGCTCAGGACGCAGGCTGTCCTGAAAAAGTTTCACGGTCTCTGCGACCGTACTAGTCAGGCCGAGAATACTCGAAGCTGAAGACTGATCTTCTACGACAAAATCATCTGCCGCTTCTTCCTCGAGTTTCCATCGTCCTCGCCGCGGGCGACGCGGCACTTCTTTCCACTCAAAATTGAGGCAGACATCACACCCGCGACAATTCTCCTCATACGTCGCCACTTCTGGATCGGCAAAATAGGTGAGGAGCTTTCGGCGCCGACACTCTCGGTTCGTGGCATAGGCCACCATTTTTTGAAGACGCTCATATTTGAGGTTGCTCACTCGCTCCACTTCGCTCCATGACTTCCCTTGCTCGAGCATGGCTTGCCGACTTTCGCGCAGAAAATGATAATGAAGCCCGGCATCTTTTTTACTGTGAAGTAAAATACAATACGCGCCATCGCCGTCTCGGCCGGCGCGGCCGGCTTCTTGGTAGTAGCCTTCCAAGGACGACGGCATGCCCAGATGAATAACATACCGAATATCTGCCTTGTCAACGCCCATGCCAAAGGCAATGGTCGCGACAATCACCTTGAATCGGTTTTCCTGAAATTCATTTTGGATTCTTGTGCGCTCTGTTGCCGCGAGACCGGCATGATATGGCGCCGCCGTAATCCCTCCTCTCTGCAAGAGGCTTGCGAATTCTTCAGCTTCTTTTCTCGTAATCGTATAGACGATGCCGTTTCCAGAGAGTGACTGAATGATCCGAATGGCTTCGACTCTCCGATCTTTCGGGCGAATATTATCGCGCACGAAAAACTTGAGGTTCGGCCGATCAAAGCCCCGGACAAAGACATGCGGCCCTCGGAGCGCGAGCCGATGGACAATATCTTCTTTCACCTCTGGCGTGGCTGTCGCGGTGAAAGCGCCGACAACGGGACGCGTCGGGAGTAGCGCAATATAGTCCTTGACCATGAGGTAGTCGGGCCGAAAGTCATGGCCCCAGGCCGACACGCAATGCGCCTCATCAACTGCAATAAACCGGATCGGGAGCGTCGCAAACAATTCCCGAAATCCATGACTTCGAAACCGCTCTGGCGCGAGATAGAGAAGTTTGATTGATCCATTTTTTATCGTCCCAAGAATTTCCTCTGCTTCTTCCGGAGTTTGTGTACTATTAAAAAACGCCGCCCCGATCCCCCGCGCCCGGAGGCTGTCCACCTGGTCTTTCATGAGCGCAATGAGTGGAGAAATAACGACTGTCAACCCCTCAAGCATAAGCGCCGGGAGTTGGTAACAAAGCGATTTCCCGCCTCCGGTTGGCATGAGGGCCACCACATCCCGACCACCCACAATACTCTCCACAATTTCCCGCTGCCCAGCGCGAAAATGCGAAAACCGAAAGTGTTTGGCGAGAAGGTGTTCAAAGGTTGGGCTCGGAGTAGCGGTTTCCATAATAGAAGAGTTGGAATATACAGATTACCACATTTGTAGGCCTGAATCCAAAATGAAAAACCCGGCTCTCTATCACGCCGGTTTTTTCATTGAATATGGCCCAGATTACAGATTATCCGTTATCATCTTCCGGCGGCCGCGCTTGATCTTCGCTGCAAGTTTTTTGTCCTCAAGCCGTTTCTCCTTTGCCGCTCGCGTTGGTTTCGTCGGCCTTCGCTTCTTTGGCACGACGCGCGCCCGACGCACGAGTTCATTCAACCGTTCAATCGCAATCTCTTTATTCTGCGCCTGCGACCGTTCCTCATCAACATCAAGGACAATTTCGTCATCATTGTTGAGGCGATTTGCAAGTTTTTCCCGAATACGCATCTTTTCTTCATCCGAAAACGCAGCAGATCCTCCGACAGACCACCGAACAATGACTTTACTCTCGACTTTATTCACGTTCTGTCCCCCCTTGCCGCCGGAGCGGGCAAAGTCTAGGGAAATCTCGGAGAGCGGAATAAACGATTCATTCATACGCGTCTTATGCTACTGTATATTTAAAGAAAATAAAAGACACCTCGTCGTAGCGGGGTGTCTTTTGAAATCGCTCAAAGTTATTTCCACATCCCGAGGATGAGGCCAAAGAGAACAAACATCACGAGCTGGTACCCTGCCTGGATGAAAAACAGCGTCCACCTGGTGCGTGTCGGCTGAGTAGTCCACATCGCAGAACCGGCAACAGTTGGCATGACAAACGCAGCCCAGATCCACATGGCATTCTCGACACCCGAAGCATCTTGCCAGCCTGCGATATAGTGAGCCAAGACATACGCCTGAAAAAGAACAAGCACAAACTGAATGGCGTAAAGCGGCATGGCTTCTTTCTGCATTTTTTTCTTCGCTTCCGCGTCCATTGCACCTATCCCCATCATCTCCATCCACTTTTTACCGAATAGCGGACCATACCAAATTGATCCGATCACCATCGCCACAATCCCGCATACGAGGATTGCCCACCAATTGATTGCGATCTCCATACGTTTGAGTTAATGAATAAATAAAATCAAAGGAAGGGAATTATCTACATTCTACCGCAAACCATGAGAGAATGTAAGCCCGCTTTCTCATCACCTGATCACTGTCTCGAAAACCGGCGTCATCTCAGCCGGCACCACCGTAAACCGCACTCGCCCGAGCACCTGCCCGCGCGTGGTCTCGACATCCACACGCCAGCGGCCGTACGGCACCTGCGTCTTCACCGAATAGCCGTGGTGCGCTGTCCGCGCGCCGACGACTATCGGAAAGGCCAGACGATCGCGCGTCACCCATTCCCCTTTCGCCTCATCAAAATACTGCCACTCATGAACAATCGTTGTCCCGAGATTTTCTGGCGCAAAAATAGAGTTATACACGTAGACCTTTTCGCCTTCAGCTTTGTGGAAAATTTCGCCCGGAACAAACTGGTCTTTCCACGTCTTTTCTTCGACACGGAGCGCGTAACCGCCCGCGACTTTTTGAATATCATGCGCGAGCGTCACATCCCGAATCGAAAGCGGGATCGGCGGGATCAAGTTGAAAAAATAAAGTACATTCATGAATACAACAATGAGGACAATCGGAAATGCCAACCAATAATTTTTTTCTTTGATCGTCGGCACCAACCGACCGAGGAGCAGAATATACCCGTACATGACCGCGAGACTCGAAATGCCCGCTACGATAAACACCCAGACCGCAATCGTGCTGAAAAAAAACGGCAAAATAATGGAAAGAAAAGAAAACAAAATGAAAAAATAAACGCCAAGCTGGACAACCGGCCGAAGGTAATACTCGCGAAACACATCATTCGCGACCATAAGAAACACCAGAATCACAAACAGCGGCCAGCTGACCCAGACCGACCCGCTGAAGAAATAAAAAATAAATGACCCGGAGAGAAGCGCGCCGAACGTAAATTGGATGATGAGTGGTGCGGCGAGCCGGAGATATCGGAAGAAGGCATTCGTTGGGATTCGTCCCGCGTCGTAGATGTTGAGGTAGATAATAATCCCGCCGGCGATAACGAGATACACGCCGAGGAGGATAAAGGTCGTCCTGATGTCAATATTGGTAAACGTCAGCCAGTCGACAATGACACCAAGGACGAGCGTGCCGGGCAAAAGCAGCCGCTCGTATTTGAGATACAGCGCCCTGATGTGGTGATAGCGGATGAGTTGTTTGATTTTTTCTTTCATGGAAATTTTTGGGTGTTTTTATAGCCCAAAACCTTTTTCGTATTCCTTCAAACGCTTCTTTGGGTTTTGAAATTGTACCCCGCTGGGATCAAATGCCGCTGGGTCAAATTGAGAAGGATGATTGAGTCCCAGCCATTCGAGGAGCTCCCCATGCCGTGGATGCTTCGGATTCTGGATAGCAGTTTGTAATTCGCTGTATCCCCACACGCCACCGCAATCATCCGGCGGGCAGGCGTTCTTACCCGCAATGCATTGCGGGTATTTTACACCCGTGTTAGCTGGCAACTCTCTCTCAAAAAATACTGTGTGGTCCCAGCTATCGCCAAAATCATAGGTATAGATGCACTGCTTCACTATGACGCCAAAATAATCAGCGATGTACTGAGACCGCTCATCGAGCGTATCATTATCTTCTCCCGCCCAATCATCCTCTGGATTTGGGAAGCTCATCATTGTTCGCCGCTTGCTGCTCTTTTCTTTTTCGATAAGAAAACCGTGGAGATGGCCGTCTGTCCACCCCATCGCATCCTGAATCGCGACATGAAGATCAAAGAATGAATACTCCTTCGGCACCACTATCCGTCGCCATATTTTTGGCTGGCTATCATTAAGCGTGATTTTGAACTGAAAAACCGGCTGTGATGTTTTGACATTCTTCGCCTTGAATTTTTTCTGCATAAAAAAGAAGTTAATACTAGATCCCCAATCTTTAAAACCTCCACTCCTCATGCGAAAGCACGAAATTGTTCAGTTCGTCTTTTACGCTTCGCCACTTGGGGACGTGCTTGGTCATGAGTGCGACAAATTTCTCACTGTGCTTTTTCTCGATCAGATGCACAAGTTCGTGAGCGACGACATACTCCACGCACGCAAGCGGTTTTTTCACCAGCTCGAGGTTAAGTAAAATGCGAGCACGTTTATGATTGCACGTACCCCAGCGAGTCTTCATCTGTTTTATACCCCAGTAGCTGGCTTTCACGCCAATCTTTTCCTGCCACTTCGTCATCAAGCCTTCGGCCGCCGGATGCAACTGCTTGCGATACCAGTCGGTCATTACCTCGTGCCGTCTGGCTATCGTGCTCTTAGGACGAACCTGCAAAATGATTTTATTTTTACCCTTCAAAAAGACAACTGGCACACCGTCCCTATAAACCAGCTCAAGACGATACCGCTTGCCGAAAAAGTAATGGCTTTCGCCAGAGACATAATCGCGTCTACTCTGCCGCTCCTGTCCGACAAATTTACCTTGCTGTCTTTTGATCCATGGGAGCCGAGTGGCAATAAGTGTGCGGATAGCGTCGTCTTTCATGTTCTCCGGAGAGGTAACTCTGACACGACCAGCAGGTGGTAAAACCGAGAGATGCAAATTCTTGATCGGCTTACGGACGACCAAGACTTCGACACTACCAAGTTGTAAATAAGAGTTAGTACTCATCTTGGTTCTTGATAATCTCGAAGAGATTTTTCAGATCTTCGTCCTCAATGTCCGGCAAGGCTTTTTTGATTTCAATCTTGATCGCCTTCTCTCGTAAAAAATGTCCGCGAAAGTCTGCTTGCTTGGAACTCATCACTGCCTCATGCACGGTAAGAGCTTTTGCCACATCCTGTCCGAGGTTATCGTAAAGAGCGCGTTTGGCCGATGTATTGATCTCCGCGCCGACCATCTCATCCATCGGATTCTTTACTTTTTTGGATAAGGCCACGACTTGCTTCAGATATTCCTTATACTCTACATCCGCTTGTTTGCGCTTCTTGACCAGCTCATCCAAGAGCTCCGACATCCGCAGGTAATACTTAGGGTTAGTCGGCATTTCATCGATAATCAGCTTGCGGACGTTGTTCTCAATCGTCTCTGCCATTGCATCCTGGCTTTGCTTAATAGCGTCCGGCAATTCGTTGAGCGCATCCTCGCCCTTTTGTACGATTAGATCAACCAGCGTCATATCATCAAACGCCGAGAGCTTCTCGCTTTCTTTGGCTGTGATATAGCGGTCAATAAGCACGCGCATTGCTGGCTCGTATTTCTTGAGATCAATGTAATCACCACTGGCAAGTTTTACTTCCATTCGAACC
>CAYHTX010000055.1:0-7532 GCA_964359615.1 uncultured Gammaproteobacteria bacterium
ATGGAGAGTTTCATAACTCAGAGTGGATTCCTCCCCTAACAGGGGAGGTCAGGCGGGGTCTTTTAACGCTCCGCCCCCTGTTCGAGTATAAACTACCGAATCAATCTTCGATAAATCTTCGTCACGGTATCGGCATACAACCCGACTGCAAACTTCTTCTTTTCCTCAGCACACGCCGCTTTTACCGTCTGGTACAGATTCGAATCATCAAATTTCCCGAGTGCCTCGGCAAGCGCGATCGGATGCGCCGGCGGGATGAGAAGTCCAGCTCGGCCGACGACTTCTGGGATAGCACCAGAATAGGTCGCAATGACCGGCACATCAGAGCACATGGCCTCTCCGAGCACGTAGCCAAACTGTTCCTGCCAATCGGGTCGCGGAATACTGCCGAGGATGAGACATTTCGCTCCTTTATATAATCCGAGAAGTTCACCGTACGGCAGTTGCCGGAGAAACGCGATCGACTCCCCCATCTTCCACTCATTTGCCAGTCGTTCCATATTCTTCCGCTCCGATCCCTCACCAATCACGACCAGCACTTTTTTATTCTTATCAGTACAGCGCCTCATATAGAGTCTCCAGCCGTAGAGCACATCATAGACCCCCTTTTCTTTCACCAACCGATTGACCATGAGATATGCCTCTTTTCCTGAAAGTCGCTCCGGCATGGCAGCTTTGACCGATGGGTCTGGAGGGATGATGCCGGGTGTGACGACCGTAATTTTTTCCTCCGGCACGCCATAATCCATGAGAAGCGTTGCCGAGTCGCGGCTGGTGGGCAGAAAATGATCAACGCCTTTGACACAGGACTCCATGATTCGGCTCAATTTCTCGCGCCAGTACCGGGGCGGCATCGCAAAGCCGGGCCAATAATTGTACTCAAACCGACCAAAAATGTTTTCCCAGACCGTGGCCACGACTTTTAATTTAGGATTCAACTTTTTAGCTTGCACTGCTTGATAGGTGTAGTAATTATAGATCTCTCCGGCGTGGGCGATATCGAAGTCGCGCAGTTTTTCCTCCAGGCCGAGGATATGCTGATACTGTCCGAAAAGGTATTTCATGCCGTGCCGGAGAAAAAAATTATCCGTGCTCGCAGAGACTTTTACCATTGGGAACGAGAGCGGCGACTGATAATAAACATTTTTGCGCGTAATAAAAACAGTCTGCTTCACGTCAGACGGAAAATATTCCCAGGTTTTCGTCTCTCGGTCGCTGAGGCCGTTGCCGCGGATTTGAGCGACTGAAATGCTCGTTTCGGGCATTGCGTATGTATTATTTAGTAATATATCGCTCGGCGAGGGGGGCGAGGGTCTGATAGTGCTTTTGATACCAGGCAATCGTTTGATCGATGCCTTCAGTAAAATTCACTCGCGGCGCAAAGCCAAGCGCGCGAAGTTTACTTCCATCAAGATATTGATCTGGAATCTCGATGAAGTTCGCCGCTTTTTCTTTTATGATCGGCTGGACATCTTTAATCTTTTGGCGGAGAAGTTCGATGACGGTCGTGACATTGCGAATTTTATCGCACTTCGAAACATCGGCGAGTTCTTCGGCAGTATAAGAACCCACATTGAACGCCGCCCAGCCGTAGGTCTCCTTGCCATGCGTCGGCATATGTTTATTTCCTTCACCATATAACTCGTGAATCTTTTCAGCGACGAGGAGATAGGCCTGCACGACATCCTCGATATACATGTATTCGCGAAGGACGTCGGCATTCCCTTGATTGATATGCGGCGGCCGGCCGGAGAGGAGGCACATGATGGTACGCGGGATGAGACGAGAAAAGTTAAGATCTGCCGGGCCGAACATGTTGCACGGGCGGAGTATCGCGACTGGCAGCTTAAATTGGTACGAGTATGTTTGTCCGAGCATGTCAGCACAGACTTTTGAGGCGCTGTAGACATCGAGGCCGCGGAGCGCATAGCTTTCGCGATACGGGAGCGTCTCGAGCGTGTCATTGGCATGATCGCCGTATGACTTATCGGTCGAGGCGATGACCACGCGCGGAATTTGATTGATGCGAGCGACTTCAAGCACGTTCAATGTCCCAACGACATTGTTTTCGATCGTTGACATTGGAGAATTGGCCGCGTCACTCACGATAGCCGAAGCCGCGAGATGGAAAATAGTGTCGATTTGGTGGCGGTCGCAAATCCGGCGCAGATCATAAAAATCAAGGAGGTCGCAATGCTCGATATCCGGATCAGGCTGTATGTCGGACGAGTCGCGGATTATATGGAGCGTCCGGAGCGGCCGCGCGTGGCGGACCGTGGTCGTCACGCAGGCACCGGCTGCCATGAGGTATTTGATGAGGTGCGACGCCAAAAAACCGTCGCCGCCGGTCAAGAGCACCCGCTTGCCGTACCAAAAATTTTTTTCTGACATATAGCTTTCAAAAATTGTATCTAAATGCTCCCATCTTTTTCAGCCTTACAGACGTTTGCAATTAAGAAATATTTTACTTAATAGTCTGCACAAATAAAATTTTTCGGTAAAACCAAAGATACAAAGAAATAGCCAGTAAAATCAAGGTTGCGAAATACTCAGGCCAAAAAATAGACGGACTAGTCAGATACTGACCATAAGTCTGAATTGCTATTCCAATCGTTGATAGAAAATAAAACGCAGTAAAGACAGCCAATAAAACTATTGCCTGTTTCTTTAATTGAAATAATAGGAAGATTGGGATAACTAATAATAAATCTTTAACCCTGATACCGTGACCAAAGAGCACTGGAATTGCCACTAAAAATAATATGATTACAGCTAAAGCACGAAGTTTTTTCTGCGCTAATTTTCCATCAGTAAGTATTTGGCTTTCCGTTATTTTTCTTTCAATATTAACATTATGTTCGTCTGAATGCTTTTGCCAATCGCCCGAAATTAGCGCAGAGTGCAATTCAAGGAATTTTTTATAGGTTTTCTTTTTAAGATTAAACTTAAATTTCTTTTCGGATGATTTATATTTAATTTTGCTCCGTAGCGGTGCAGGAAGTGAAGTTAATTTTAAATTTTCAGCTTCAGAGACAGAAATTAACATGGTTTCATATTTGTTCACAATTTCTATAGGTGAAATTTTTTCGATGATTCCTAACTCCTCTTCCTCTTTCAACTTGCTTTGCGTTTGATTTACCATCGAACCTTGCAAAAAAAACTTTCCCACGCTGGTGTCAGTGGCTTTCACGAAAATAATTCGCTGGTTAGTAAAAACAGCAATGTAGCGGATCAATCCCACAAAATTATATAACTCCAGGCCATCAACTATACCGATAATTTTTTCTTGGTTAATTTCCATAAATACACACATTAATCTATCTCTGTGGACTCAATGAACAATCCTACCAGGCTTCATCTCTGGGGCAAGTCCGTTAAAAAATGCGTCCACGAATAGCCCCTGCCAACATTGCCTATAAATTTTCAGTGTTTTTATAAGATTACTTATTGTCGGTTTTATTTTTCAACTCAGCAATCTTTTTTGCCAACCTATACTGGTAAAACGCTGCCTGAAAACTCACGAGTGCTCCGTAATATCCGTCGCGCCAGAGGTTTCGGAACGACCCGATAAAATAATGCAGAAAATTGCGATACGCATACCAGCCGGGGTGCGCCGTGTACCGCTCGTACCATTCGCGAAATGACGGTGGAATGAGCTGGGCGTTATATTTTTCGAGCGCGTCGAATTGGACAAGAAACCGCTCTGCGTCTCGATCCAGCCGTGCCGCGAATTGCCCGCGAAAACGACGAAAGCTGACTTTATTAAGCTCGGGCTGATGCTCGAGAATCTCGTCAACTTTTTCAACCTGTCCGACCGCTTGCACCGAAAAATTATGGAGCCCGATCATCCAGCTTTTCGGCCGATAAAACAGGCAGGGGCGATAGTTACTTTTCGTTACATACCGCTCCCCATTCCAGAGCGGCCAACGAAAGGCAAGGGCTCCAAAATCGTGTCCTAGTGTAGCAGAGGCGAGGAACTTTTTCAACCCTCCCGAGAGGAACTCGTCGGCATCAATCATAAAGACCCAATCGTTCGAAGACTCACGCAAAATGAATATCCGGTGCGGGTCGCTCCCTTTCACCCGATCTCTCACGTAAACTTTATCTGTATATTCTCGAGCAATCTCAAGTGTACGGTCAGCGCAGCCGCCATCATGGACCACAATAATCTCATCGGCCACGTCTTTGATGCTCTCAAGACACCGACGGATCAGACGCTCTTCGTTATATACCACTAGTCCAAAAGTGATTTTTGTCATAGATGTTGAAAGTTCATAGCCAGTAGTATTCTTTGAACTATTGGCTATTGGCTTTGAACTTTATTAATCCCCTCGACACCATAGAATCAACCGCCCGCCACCGCCAATAGTCAATCCGCCGTTTTGCTTCTTGCACGAGTGATCCATCATGCGGATAATCGAGTTGACGCAATTCGCGATATCGCTGGTGATACGAAATCACATCGTCCGCACCCGGGTACATTTCACGAAGCACGGTGTCACTGTCGGCAATCCCCATGAGCTGCAGATACGCCAGTTCATATTGCTTCACGCCTTTTTGCGAATCGAATGATTGAATGACTTTCTCTCGGCCAGCTAGGCCAAACGCATGCCGTTCACCTTCGTGTTTCACAAGGTGTTCGACCGCACCGACCAGTCCGCCAACGGATTGTACCACCCACCCAGTTTTTCCATGATCCACCTGCTCGAGCTGTCCATTATCCCAATGCGGCGTATTTTCGACGATGATGGGAAGCGCCCAGACCATGGCTTCGTTCAGACTATTGCCAAATGCCTCGCCACGGCGGCTGGTGTGCACATAGATATCGAGGAGCTGATACGTTTCGGCGATTTCTTTTTCAGTACTCGATTCCGGAAGTACCACGACTCGCCCGTCAAAAAAATTTCGCTTTTTGAGCCATGGCAAACGTGCGGATGGAACGGTTCGAAAAAGGATTTTGACGCACGGATTCTTTTCAAGAATTGTTGGGATAGCTGAGAGAATGAGATCACCCCACTTAACACTATCGTTTCTCCCCACTCTCCCGATCACAACATCAGTATCTTTTATCCCGAGCGCCGCTCGCTTGGCTGCGCGCTCATCCGATATCAGACGAAACTGATCAAAATATTCAACCGTGACTGGGTTATAAATCACACGTTGCCTCAGGCACGCCTCAGGTGACTTTTCTTGCCCCTTCCAAACACGCTCTGCGAGCATCATCTGACTCTTATAAATCTGGAGATCAAACCGAGGGCCGAGGACCGGATCAGGGAAGGCAAAGATATTTGTCTCCATCAGCTTCTTCGGTTTCAAATAATCAACAACGGCTTTGTGGAGCGGACTTTCATTTTGGCCGCTCCGGTGAAAATGCAAAATATCCACCGCTGGCTGAGGTATAAGCTGCTTAATCTTTCCAATAGTCCCATCGCCAACATGCACCCGCACGCCCTGTTCCTCGAGCAGCTTCACGCGCGGCCCGCCGCGCTCCATCGCTAGCACCCTCATGTCAAATTTTGTTTTGTCGAGATACAACGCCAGCGTCTGTACCGTGCGTTCGGCTCCGCCGATATCGAGGATGTTGGTGGCGATAGTAATGTTGATTTTTTGGGACATAAGTATTATTTCTTCCCCACGTCCCAACCATCATATACCGCCTCATAACGACTTGCCAGATCGTTAAAGGAAATATTTCTTCTATTTAGTTTATCTGGCGTCAAAAACTCGAACTTAGAAACTTGTAAAGTCCAAGTACCGTCATCATTCTGATGTAAATCTTCTATATTGTAGTTGTAATCCTTCATTTCATTAAAAATATTCATGGACATTTCTTTATTTTGCGAGATAAAGAAGAAGCCCCATTTAAGCCCCCCATTCGTACTCCAACCATCTTTCTCCATTTTTGCGAAGATTTTTTCTATTCCTTGCAAATTTGATTCCATAAAAAAAGGTATTTATTTTATACAAAGTAATTTCGCAGCCACTCCTCTGTCAGGAGCAAACACCACAGATGATTACTATAATCCGCCAGCTCTTTTTTATGGTCTTCAATCAACTGAACGATACACTCCTTTTTGAAATACTGATACAGCGGACTCGAATCGCGGACCAAATGATCGCGCACATAGTCATAGAGTTCATGCCGCATCCATGAACCGATCGGGATGCCGAAACCAGCCTTACGGCGCCGGATAATTTCCTCCGGCACTTTATCCTTGACAATCTCTTTCCAAATCCACTTCCCAGTCCCCGCTCGCACTTTGTATTTTTCAGGCAGCTGGAGGGCGAGCTCGACGAGGCGCGGATCGAGAAACGGCGCGCGGTTTTCGAGCGCATGACGCATACTGGCGTAGTCAACTTTCATGAGGTAATTATCGCCAAGCCGCCCGGCAATGTCGGCGAGCATGGCGCGGTTCATATTCCCATACGCCCCAAGCGTGCCGAGACCGAGCCAGCGCTCCATATATTTTTCAGCGCGATCGAGATCAATCGTTCGTTTCAATTCATCGGTGTATAGATCATCTTTCGTCAGATAAAAATGACTCTGGCGCAGTTCTTTTTTCCAGATCGCGTAATAATCCACATAGGCTTGAACGAGCGGATGGCTGAGGAGTTCTGTGCGATAAAATAATTTCCGAAGCGAACGAACGTGAGTGGCGCGCGCCAGTCCCCTCGCCGCCCCAGGGATGATGGTCTCCGCGATCACGCGAGGCAGGCGGTGGTACTGTCGCAACTGCTTAAAAAAAATGTGGTTGCTGTACCCGCCAAAGAGTTCATCGCCACCATCGCCGGTGAGGACCACGGTCACGAACTTTCTCGTCTCTTTCGCCATGGCCATGGTTGGCACGGCCGCGTTGTCGTAAAACGGCTCCTCAAATTGACGGACGAGTTCCGGCAAAAGCTCAATGATATTTGGCTCAATGAAAATTTCTGTATGTTCCGTCTTGTATCGTTTGGCAATAAGCGCAGCAAACGGCGTCTCACTGTCAGCGCGGTTCTTAAAGCCGACAGAAAATGTCCGGACATTTCCCGGTGAAATCTCGGACATGGCCGCGACAACCGAGCTCGAATCCAGCCCGCCGCTCAAAAACGCTCCGACTGGTACGTCCGCAATCATCCGGCCACGTACAGAATCGAGAAATGTCTCCCAGAGAATTTTTTTCCACTCGTCGAGACTTCGACTATGGTCTTCTTTGGCAAAATTTTGTGCCTGCCAGTAGACCTCGGTGCGAACTTCCCCATTCTGCCAGGTGAGCTTATGCCCGGCCGGCAATTTCCAAATGTTTTTAAATCCAGTCAGCGGCTCGGGCGTAAAACGATAGGTAAAAGCGAGATCAACTGCCTGCCAGTCCACTTCACGCGGAATAGTTTTATCAGCGAGAATCGCTTTGACCTCTGAGGCAAACAGGAAGCGATCGCGGTCAAAATAATATTTGAACGGTTTTTCGCCTAAGGGATCACGGGCGGCAAAGAGCTTACGCTCCTTGTTATCCCAAATCGCAAACGCAAACATGCCGTTTAATTTTTCGAGG
>CAYHTX010000056.1:0-7453 GCA_964359615.1 uncultured Gammaproteobacteria bacterium
CTCCTCTCGAAAAAGTCAGTCCTTCTCCTCGACGAACCGACCAACCACCTCGACTTCGAAACCGTCGAGGCGCTGGGCGTCGCGCTTCAGACGTCAAACAGCACCACTCTTTTTGTCAGCCACAACCGGACCTTTGTGAACCTGGTCGCGACCGGGATCATTGAAGTCAAAAACGGTAGCGTCATTCGTTACCCGCATAATTACGAAGAGTATGTTTATCACCTCGAACAGACCCTCACGCCGGAACGCGTGACAGAGGCGCCGGCGCGGCCACCGACCGAAGAAACGGCAGAGGAAAAAGCCGCGAAACGAGCGTTCCTCAAGGAAAAACAAAAAGAGCTCCGCGACATCGAACATGCGATTGCAGAGCTCGAGAAGGAAAAACAGTCACTGCTCGGCTACTTCGAAAAACATCCGGCTGAATACTCTCGCGAAAAAACCATGCAGTTGAATGACGTGACGAACCTGCTCAAAGCGGAAGAAAAAAAATGGTTCAGCGCGCAGGAATAGTTATGATATGATAGGTGAAGCCTCTGATTAAATTGGAAAAACTTTATGCCAAGCCAACGAGTGGCTTTATTCGAGCAATGTCTTTGTCGTGCTGTTGAATTTGTTTCTCGTGTCTTGTCATTCCGTGGGTCACCAGCGTTAATTCTTCGTCTTTCTTTTGAACCAGTTTAAGAATTTTATCAAGTGTGTCTGTCATATCGTTCAGATCTGACTTCGTAGCCATATGTTCTTTGATGTACTCAATGTCAGCATCATGCTTTAGGAGCATCTCGATAATTTTATCTTCATTCATAAACAGATGTTAAGTGACTTTAGCATATCGCTACACCAAGATTCTGTCAATGCGATCGACAAATTTGAGCGTTCTCTTTCGACTACACAATCTGCTGCTCCAGCACTTTTTCGATTTTCCCAGTATTCAGTTGTTTCAGCATCTCCTGAAGTTCATCGTCCTTCGACACGTCAATGCCGTTTTTCTTAAGAAGCATGACGAGGAGGTGCATGATTTTGGTGAGCTCCTGCTCCGTAATAATATCCACCTGGAGATCAACTTCTTCCCGCAAGGCATCCACTTTCGAGACGCGGTTTTGCGAAATCAAAACAAAAATCGAGAGAAAAATCGCTTCGAGGGACACGATCATAGTGAGAAGTCCGAACGGGAACGGATCAAACGGAACGAGGCCCGGGACAATGCCGGTATTCAGGATCATCCAGCCGATAAACCAGAGCGCGTTAATGAGAAGGAACGTATTGCTGCCGAACGCCTCAGTCATCCCATCCGCGATCCGCTCCGGAAGCGTGCGCCGCGCGTCGTGCTTCGCCTTTACGGTTTTCATCATGCGGCGGGTCGGATTGGTGGTGAACATGAGCGACGGCTGCAGTTTTTCCTCGATGCGCGTTTTTGTCTTGGTCATATTGGCTCCAGTATAGCAAACCCCGAAAAAAGCAACAAGGCTACGCCAGCCAGGCGGAGAGTTGCATGGGTCGGATGATCGGAGTATACTAGAGCCGCATCGGTATGGAATAATATACCACGTTCTATGTTTACCATTCACTCCATTCATGACGGCAAGATCCAAACGCTGCCGAAGGTAAGCGCCGCAAAACTCAAAACGCTCTCAAATGTCTGGGTGAACATGACGCAGCCAACACCGGAAGAGATCATTGCACTCCTGCCGCTCGTCGAAATACCGGAGGAACTCATGCCTGATGTGAGCGACGTAAACGAAGTGCCGAAATTCGATAAACTCGAAAACGCGTTCTACATCCTCGTTCAAACGCCACTCGCCACGTCTTCGACCAATGAGGAAAATGCCGTCACCGAATACACCACGGCGCCGCTCGCGATCGTAGTCACTGAACGCTGTGTCGTCACCGTCTCGGCTGGAAAAAACGACGTCATCGCGTACCTCGAAGAAAAATTAAAAAATATTTCCCAAAACCGGATCGTGGATACGCGCCACCAGTCCCATTTCGCTGGAAAACTCCTTCTCTTTACCGCCAAACGGTACCTCCGCTATCTGAAAGACATTTACAACCGTCTTCAGATCCCGCTCGCGGATCATAATCTTTCCGAGGTTGATCAGGAAATTACCGACCTCCTCAAAATCGAAAAATCATTGGTCTATTTCGACACCTCCATCCGTTCCAATTACGTGATTATCGAAAAAATCGCGAGCCGCCAGCTCTTTCACGAGAATGAAGAAAATATCGAACTCCTGAACGATGCCACCCACGAGATGCGCCAAGCCGCTGAAGTCGTGAAGGTGTACGCCCATATCGTGGAAGACGTCCGAAACGCGCTCTCATCGCTCATTTCAAATAATCTCACCCGCACCGTCAACTGGCTGACGAAAGTGACCATCATCCTCATGATTCCGACATTCGTTGGGACGCTCTACGGGATGAATGTCCCTCTGCCGTTCGCCCATTCTGGCTTCGCCTTCTGGATCGTCGTTTGCATTATGGTCATCTCGAGCATTCTCGGCATCTTCTGGCTGCGATCAAATGAAGGGGTGCGCCACCACTAATCCTCCCGTTGAACCAAATAAAGCTCCCCGCCTCAACGGAGGGCTTTTAGAACCAGCTCGCAGATGAGGGGTTCTTTTGTGTTGATGTTACACAGGCCATTCAGCGGCTGTCTTTCGGATCAAAGAGTGACGGCCGGACCGATTCGCCGGCGAGAAGTGCGGCGATCCGCCGCCCGCCATAGATCGAAGGCAGCATACCGATGCCATTGCATCCGAGATTATATAACAATCGCGGATTACAGGGCTCATAGCCGATCGAGCGAACGCCATTCGGCGTATACCCCATGAGACCGTGCCAGCGAAACGCATAGGGAATGTCACCGGCTGGCGAACGAGCGTGCGTGGTATGTAAAAAAGCATCAATTTCCGCTTGGGCCTCATTTGGATACGGGTGCTGAAGACGATACTGTGTGGTATCGTCCATGATGGCCTCTGGCCCGCCAATGCAGACGAGTGTCTGCATTGACCCATCATCAGCATGGTACGACGCCCGATTCAAATAAAAATATGGCTGGACATAGGCTTCTTCGCCTTTTCGGATGGAATGTGAAAGATGTGCAGGTACATAACAGATTCCGCCTGGCACCGGATTGCGGGGGTCGAAGTACGCGGCCATATAATCAACGTACCCGCGAACGAGATGGTGAAATTTGGTTTCAATATCCGGTCCGCTCAGATTTTGAATCATAAAGCGTTCAAAGCCGTTCGTGCAGAGCACAATATCTTTGCCGGTAATCGTATGGGCGACGGATGTGAGTTCGACCGAATCCTCACGGAGCGCAATGGTATGAATGGGCGTTTTTTCAAGTACAAAAAACCGCTCCGGGTATTGTGCGAGCAGGTATTGAACCAGTTCTTCGCAAAAGAGCGCCCCGTTCATTCTTCCGCCTTTTCCGATTGAGACGGCGGTAAAATGAGTATCCGCGGTTTCAAGATAGGCTAAAAGCTCTGACTGAGGAACGATGGAATAAAGTTTCTCATACGCCGAGGGGATCGTTCCCGAGTAGGACGCCTCCGCGGCAATGAGGAGTCTATCCGGCTGTAAGCCTGCCTCTACTCTCAGTGCGGCACCATCGAGCTCTTTCAAAACATCCTGTCCATCCTGAACGCCGACATAATCAGTGAAATATGTGACCGGTGTTTTAGGCGCAGCGTCCCGATAAATTTCATCAAGGAGCGTCCAGCCTGACTCAATCGCGCGCTGAGCATCGGCCGCTTGGGCCAGGCCAAACTCCCGGACAAGATCAGCAAATGGCCGCTCGAAACCGGCAAACAGCCAGCCGGCGTTCCGTCCAGTCGCTCCATGAGCCACCTGGCTGCCTTCGACGAGAAGTACCGACCGCCTGGTATAGCGGAGAGTAAAATAGGCGGTCGCAACACCTGCGATGCCGCCGCCGAGAATGATGAGATCGGCTTCCCGATCAGATTCAAGTTCGATCACTGGCCTGGTGCGCTTCCCTGCAAGTTCGTGGAGCCAGGGGGAGAGATTCGTCGACATAGCAGCTGTAGTATATCCAAAAACCCCTTCCCTGTCAGCTCCACCGGAATATCTCGCCATAGCGGCGCGGACCGCGATGCCCGCGTCGCATGCGTCCAGGCGCCAGATGATCGGCACGTTTGAAATGATGAGGCCGAGCCAGAACCGTGTCCGGCGGCTGGCGCCGCGGCGGAAGAACCGGCAGCGCCAAAATGGGAAGCGATTTCCGAATGAGCCTTTCGATGCTGCGGATGCTTGAGCGTTCTTGCGGTGTGACAAAAGACACGGCGCGGCCCGACAGGCCGGCGCGGCCGGTGCGGCCGATCCGATGGACATAATCTTCTGAATTGTCAGGCAGATCATAGTTAATGACGAGCGCGATCCCGGTCACGTCAATGCCGCGCGCCGCGATATCAGTCGCGACCAGCACGCGATACTCCCCAGTCTTAAAGCCGGCGAGCGCGGCCTTCCGCTGCGACAAGGAACGGTTGGAATGAATTTCGACAGCCGCGTGGCCCATATGGCGCACGGCGGCGGCAATTTTTTTCGCGCCATGTTTCGTGCGTGAAAAGACGAGCACCGATCCATGGGTGTCAGTCAGAATTTTTTCGAGGAGCTGCAATTTCACTTCTTTGGTCGCGATAAACACTTCCTGTTCGACGCGCGCCGCGGCTGTTCCGGCCGGCGCGACTTCTATCCGGAGCGGCAGCTTCATGTATTCGGCCGCGATCGCGGCGATGGGCGGCGGCATAGTCGCCGAAAAAAGCATCGTCTGCCGCTCCTTTGGAACGTGCGCGAGGATCTGCCTGATCTGCGGCGCGAAGCCGATATCGAACATCCGGTCCGCCTCGTCAAGCACCACAATGCGAGTCTCTTTCAGAGAAACCGTCTTTTGTTTCAGGTGATCCATGAGTCGCCCGGGTGTGGCAATAATAATGTGCGGTTTGCGACGCAGGCTCGTTATCTGCTGGTGCATCGAAGCGCCGCCGATGAGGACGACGGTTTTTAGCCCGAGCGTGGCTCCGACTTTGCACAGCGTTTCGTCAACTTGGAGCGCGAGCTCGCGGGTCGGAAGCACGATGAGGCCGCGGCCTTTATGGATCGCGAGCCGCTGAATCATGGGAATACCAAAGGCGAGCGTTTTACCGGTGCCGGTCTGGGCAATCCCGACCATGTCTTTGCCTTCGAGAGCGATGGGGATGGCCTGGTGCTGGATGGGCGTTGGCGTTCGAAAATGAAATTTTTCAAGAATTGTGAGAATACTCGGCGCGATGCCGAGCGTATCAAAGGACTGCGTCCCCTGCTGTGATGGTGTCATAAAATATGATAGGTGACCCGAGGCTTGCTTGCTACGTGCTGAGCCGAGGCCGGAGCACAAAGGTCACTCACATGACGCCAAGAAGTTCGAGTCGGACTAACTTCTGAGAGTTAGGCACGAATAAAGATAGTATAGTATAGCACAAAACCGGAATCTTGTCAATAGCTCCCCGTCAGCTTCCGGTCGGATTTTCTGACCGCATTCCGGACACCCCCAGAGGCGGATACCCAATGTCTGTCCACGGATCTTCCTTCAGAAACCCCGCCTGCCGCTCCGCCTCGAGTGCGAGGTTGTGCGCTTCCCAGTACGGCCTCCCCGTTTTCATCGCCTCGCATTCGGTTCGCTCATGGAGGGCAGTGCTATCAAAATAATTTTGCGAGACGAGTCGATTTTTTTCGCGCACGGTACAATTGCATTTTGAAATATCATCCTCGCCCTCATCATAATGGTGCGTACTCACCCAGATCTCGCCGTCCGGGATAAACTCGTGAACATAGCCATGGCCGCCGTGTCCGAAATACGCACAAAGGTTGTTGCGGATCCATGTGCCATCGATGGCATAGATGGCATGGCCCGCTTCGTCGCGCACGAACTGCTTCCACGGTCCTGTCAAAACAAAACCCGGATCTTTTTTCAAGGCCTTCCCCTGGATTTCTTTTTCGAGGATCGGCCAGAACGGATCCCGCTCGTCTTTTGGAATGATCATAGATAGCGCGTTAAAACATTATACTCGTATACCGGTTAAATTACCGCTTTCATACCGTCGTACCGCCCGACCGAGAAGTTTGACCGCCAGCACCGTCCATAAAATAGCCAACGCCCAAATAATCCCATACCAGCCCCAGCTCATCGACTTCATAACCTCGACCGGCAGCCCACCGACCGCGAGCGCCGGTACGACAAAAATAAAAATGAAACGCATGGCGCCGGGATAGAGGCCGGACGGGTAGAGGCTCGGCGATAAAAAGACTTCAAACAAATTATCAGTGACCGTAATGGCATCAGGGATAAGGAAACTCACGAGCGACCCGACGAACGCCACATTGACCATGAGCATGGTCGCCGGAATGAGAAGGCTCACGATCATAAACGTCTGGAGGACTGACAGCTCGGCGAGAACAATATAGATGCCGACGAGGAGCGCCCCAAAGAGCATATCCCCGATCGCAGCCGTATCCGTATCCGCGGTCAAAATTCTGGCATAGAGACTGCGTGGAGAAAGGAGCAGATTGTCAAAACTGCCGTTATTCACGAACTTCGGCAGCGACCGCGCCCCGCGCATGACGCTAAAGGCGACACCGAAGGCAAATGCCACCATGCCCTGGAGCGCCAATACCTCGATCGCTCCCCAGCCGTTGATCGAACCGAAAGCTTCAAAGAAAAACACCCAGATAAGGACAAACGAGATGTTATTCAACATCATCCCGCCGACCTGCATGGCGAACGACACGCGGAGCTGCATGTCCGACAGAATGGAAAACTTGACGATTTCATACCCGACGCGAATTTCAGTAAGCAAAGATTTCATAGTTTACCCGCCATGTATGGAAATTTTTTTGTTTGCCCGACGATACTGCCAGATGACAGCTGGAACCAGGAGGCCAATCCACACCAGCTGGACAATGACGAGGGTCAGCCACTTGTCAGAAAAATCCGGATTAAAGGCGTGGGCTACGAACATAGTGGCGCCAAAGGGAGAATATTCCGCGGCTTTCCGCACGAGCGGCGAAAAAAGCGCCACCGGCACATACGCACCGCCCAAAATCATGATGCATTTGTCCGTCATCCAAAAAAGCGGATCCGCGTCTTCGAGCCAGACTGCCGAGAGCCCGATCATCATATAGATGACAGCCGCCACCACGATGCCAAAAAGTGCGAGGAAAGTAAAACGCATAGCCCAGACGAAAGACAGGCCAGCGTCAGGAATACCAACAAAAAGAACGAGGAGCGGCACCATGAGAAAAACCGTGATGAAAAACTGCGACATTCCCCTCCCCAACCTGACTGAAAGACTGTAGAGAAGATAGTGATAGGGCTTGTTCAGTTTTGATTCGATCAGGCCCATTTTTATGTCTTCGGAAATTTACCGGTAGAGCGACCGGAGACCGAGCGAAAGCA